>DNLZ01000475.1:1712-3047 GCA_003488325.1 Planctomycetaceae bacterium | reverse complement strand
TCGCCCGTGCGGAGCCGACGCGCGTGCGGCTGTGGCCGGATGGGGCGCCGGGGGCCCGGGGCGACGCCGAGACCGACCAGCCGTTCGTGGATGTCTCCCGCGCCGACCCGGCGACCGCGAACGGCTCGGCGTTCGTCATCTGTCCGGGCGGCGGGTACGGCGGCCTCGCCTCGGATCACGAGGGGCGACAGATCGCGAAGTGGTGCAACGGCGTGGGTGCCACGGCGCTCGTGCTCCACTACCGGCTCGGCAGCAAGGGATACCACTACCCGACGCAGCTGCTCGACGTGCAGCGGGCGGTGCGTTTCGCGCGGGCGAATGCCAGACGCCTGGGGGTCGACCCGGCCCGGATCGGCATCATCGGGTTCTCGGCGGGCGGCCACCTCGCGTCGATGGCCGCGACGCTCTTCGACGAGCGGCCGACCGGCGGCACGGATGATGCGGTCGACCGTGAGAGCGCGCGGCCCGACGTCGCCGTGCTCGCCTATCCGGTGATCTCACTCGGGGAGATGCACGCGCATCGAGGCTCCCGGAAAAATCTCCTCGGGCCGGCCGACACCGATGAGCTCGCGGCGACGCTGAGCACCGAGCGGCGGGTGACGGCTGCGACGCCCCCGACCTTCCTGTTCCAGACCGACGAGGATGCCGGGGTGCCGGCGGAAAACGCGGTGGCCTTCTACCTCGCGTGCCGGCGGCACGGAGTACCGGCGGAACTGCACAGCTACCGTCGCGGACCGCACGGCGTCGGGTTCGCGCTCGGCGACCACGTGCTCGGCGGCTGGAGCGACCTCCTGCGCGACTGGCTGCGGGACCGGGGCTTCTTTCGACCCGTCGCGCGCACGGCGGTGAAGGGCCGTGCCACCGTCGGCGGCGCGCCGGTGAGCTGGGGGACGGTGACGTTTCGGCCGGACGACCCGCTCGCGCCCGTGGCATCCGCGCGAATCCGCAACGGGGCCTTCTCGGTGGACGCCGCCGACGGTCCGGTGGTGGGCCCCGTGACGATCTCCGTGTGCGCGAGCACGGCCGATGTGCCGGGGCTCGACACGGCGAACGGGACCTTCGTCGTGGAGGAACAGTCGCCGGGCGCGGGGCCCTGGCGGCTCACGATCGCTCCCGACCAGGCCGACCTGGACCTCGCGTTCACGCGGTGAGCCTGTCCGCCGGGGCGGGCGGGCACGTGTCCCCCGGTGGGCCCGACGACACGTCGCGGTGGCGACGGTCGGATCGCGTGAACTACACTTCGCAGGGGGAGACGGCGCATCGACGATGCCCGCGTTCCGTCCTCGGTCTGCCGGGGAATCCTTCGGGGAGAGTCGTCATGAGGCGCGGCGGCGA
>DNLZ01000475.1:0-1346 GCA_003488325.1 Planctomycetaceae bacterium | reverse complement strand
TCATCGCGGTCCTGATCGGCCTGCTGCTCCCGGCCGTGCAGGCGGCGCGGGAGTCGGCCCGCCGCAGCAGCTGTTCGAGCAACCTGCGGCAGCTGGGGCTCGGGGTGCACGCGCATCACTCGGCGAAAAACACGCTGCCGCTGAGCGTGTCGCCGTGGACCGAGGGATCGTCCACGCAGGTGCGGCACGGGCTCGGCTGGATCGGACAGTCGCTGCCATACCTCGAGCAGGCGGCCCTCTACGACGCCTTGACGACCAACCTCGACACGGCGTTCTTTTCCGGTGGCGGCATCAACGCGCCCGCTTGTCGGCCGGCGCTGGCCACTCCGACGCCGACGCTCTCCTGCGCGAGTGAGACGAGTCCGCTGACGAGCACGGGACAGGCGCAGCTGTCCGGTGTGACAGTCTGGGTCACGGACTACAAGGGCGTGCTGGGGAACAACCGCATGGGGGGTGGTGCCAGCCTCCATCAGGGGCCCGGTGACTGCCACTCCAGCACCCGGTGCAGCGGCTCGTTCTACCGGAACAGTTTTCAGGACCGCGTGGCGCTCCACATGTACAGCGACGGCACGAGCGGCACGTTTCTCATCGGCGAGGACGTGCCGAGCGAGAACAACCATTCCGCCGCCTACTACTCGAACGGCGACTACGCGGCATGCCACGGCCCGCCCAACTTCTTTCCCAGGCCATCGCGGCCCGGTGACTGGTGGGATGTCATGACGTTTCGCAGTCGGCATCCCGGGGGCGTCCAATTCGCGATGGCCGATGGTGCGACACGGTTCGTCAACGAATCGATCGCGATCGCTGTCTACCAGGCGCTCGCGACGAAGGCGGGCGGCGAGCAGGTGGAAAAATGACGATACGGAATCGGCGATCGCGCCGGGGGCGAAGAACGGCGTGGATGATCGGCGCGATGCTGGTCTGCGCCGTCGCCGGGTGCGGTCGTGGAGGTGCGCGTGTGTCCGGCACGGTCACGCTCGACGGCCGGCCTCTCGACACCGGGTCGGTCCAGTTCCATCCGGCCGCCGCCGGTCCGGTGGCCTACGGGTCGATCGATGCCCAGGGACGCTTCACGCTCACGGTGGGGGCCGCCGCCAGTCCGGTCCCTCCGGGTCGCTACACGGCCACGGTCGTCGCCGTGGCTGCGACCGCACCCACGAGCCCTGACGCAGAGACCGCCCCCGTGCCGATCACACCGCAACAGTACGGCGATGTCGCGACGAGCGGCCTGACGTTCGACCTGAAGCCGGGCCAAAACACGATCGACATCGGCCTGGTGTCGCGCCGAAATGGGGCCGGGCCGCCCTGAAACCTCCCGCCTCGTGCCCATCCATGGCTCCCGCCCG
>DNLZ01000237.1:7390-12391 GCA_003488325.1 Planctomycetaceae bacterium | reverse complement strand
CGTCCACCACACGCACAAGTTCAACGACCTCGCGTCGAGCACGCCGGCCATCGATGCCACCGGCATCTACTGGATGCAGCAGCGGGGTGAGCACGTCGTGATCGAGGCCTTCGCGCACGATGGCCGGCCGCGTTGGGAGGTCGACCTCGGTCCCTACGCCTCGCAGCATGGCCTCGGCTCGTCGCCGGCCGTCTGGAACGGCCTGGTCATCGTGCCGCTGGAGAACGACGGGCCCAGCCGCGTGGTCGCCCTCGACGCCGCCACCGGGGCGGAGCGGTGGAGCCTCGCCCGCGAGACGAACCTCACCGCCTACGCCACGCCGCTGGTGCTCGACGGTCCGCGGCCCATCGTCGTCCTCGCGAGCACCGCCCACGGGATCGCCGGCGTCGATGCGACGAACGGCCGGCTGCTCTGGGAGCAGAAGTGTCTGCCGCGTCGCGCGGTGTCGTCGCCCGTGCTCTGCGGCGGCCGCGTGCTCGCGACGTGCGGTGCCGGGAACGGCGACAATCTTCTCGCCGCGGTGCGGCTGCCCGACGTTTCGACGGACGCGGTACCGACGCCGGGGACGGTGCCGGCACCGCCGATCGACTGGACCCTCGACAAGAGCGTCGCGCCGTACGTGCCCACGCCGCTCGTCACGCCGCAGGGCCTCTTCCTCTGGAGCGATCGCGGAGTGGTGACGAGCGTCGAGGAGGCGACGGGTGAGATCCGCTGGCGGGGACGGGTCGGAGGAAACTATTTCGCGTCGCCGGTGAGCCTGGGCGATGCCGTGCTCGGCATCTCGACCGACGGGGAGATGGTGCTCGTGGGCACCGGAGCCGAGTTCGCGATCCTCGGCCAGCGGGCGCTCGAGGAGGTGGTCCGAGCGACGCCGGCCGTCGCCGACGGCCGCCTGATCGTGCGCACGGAGAAGGCCCTCATGGCCCTGTCGTTGGCGACGGAATAGCGGCGGTCACCGGCAATCGACGGGAACGAACGGACGGGACGATCGCGGTCGAGCGGTCTCGTCGACGCCGCCATGGCATTTCCGATCCGCCCGCGCTCGGGGTACGCTCATGGACACCGGTCAGGTGGGCCAAGCACGGTCGCCCCGGCTCCCGCCCTGACATCTGCCTTGATTCGCGAGCGACAGCGATGCGCAGGCGTCGTCCGGCCGTCGTGATCGCGGTGACGATGGTCGCCGTCGCAGGTGGCATCGTCCACGCCGCCGACGCGTTCGAGGGATTTCTGGCGCGGCACTGCGCCCGCTGCCACGGGCCGGAAGACGTGGAGGGAGACCTGCGGATCGACCGGCTGTCCCGGGATTTCGCAGCGGGCGCCGACACGCATCACTGGGCTGAAGTGATCGAACGCGTGAATTCCGGGGAGATGCCCCCGGAACCGGAGCCGCAGCCCACCCGTGACGAGATCGCCGCCTTCGTCACGAGTCTCGATGCGCGGATCCGGGAAGGCCGGGCGATGCGCATGGCCGCGCGTCCGGCCGTCGCGCACTACCGACTCAGCCGGACGGAATATCAGAACACGGTCCACGACCTGCTGGGCGTCCGCTACGACCCCACGAGGCCGGGCGAACTGAACGAGGACACGCGGTGGCACGGCTACGAACGGATCGGTTCCGAGCTGTCCCTGTCGCCGTCCCATGTGGATCGCTACTACCGTGCCGCGGAGATCGTGCTCGATCGCGCCTTCCCCGCCGCCCCCCGCGAATCACGCACGGTTCGCAAGACCGCCGCCGAGCTGCGGTACGACGGCGGCAAGGCCCAGCAGGAGGCGCTCGACCGGTTCGGGATCAAACGGCCGCTCCGCTACCTCCTCTTTCCGGGCAGCGTCCAGAGCGCCCTCGCGCCGCACTGGTTCGGGCGGACGGGCCCCGAGCACAGCGGGCTCTATCGGATGCGGCTGCAGGCCAGCGGCATCCGACCGCCAGGCGGCCAGCCGGCCCACCTGAGCATCGGGAAACGCACCGGCGAGGAGACCGTGGACGCGCTCATCGAATTCGACCTCACGGCGCCCGAGGACCAGCCGCGGGTGGAGGAGTTCGAGGTGTTTCTGGAGATGCCGACCTCGCTCGACTTCTGCGTCGTGGCCACCCACGTCGTGGACAGGCGGGCGGGCGCCGCCTTCCGCAACGCACTCGCCAGCCGGGGCGGTCACATCTTCACGCACTCGAGTGATACGCTGCTGCTCAACCCGAACGCCCCGCAGATGTTCGACGACCAGGGCAACGGGCTCTTCTCGACCGTGATCCTCGACTGGATCGAGTGGGAGGGGCCGCTCGAGACCGACGAGGAGCGCGCCCGCCGCCGCGACGTGCTGCCGCCGGACGACGCCTCGCCCGAGGTGGTCGCCGAACATCTGCGGCGATTCGCCGAGCGGGCGTGGCGACGACCGGTCGCTCCGGAGGAGCTCGTCGACTACCTCGAGGACTACCGTGCCGAACGTGAGGCCGGGGAGGTGCTGCGCGACGCGTATCGCACCGCGCTCCAGGGCGTCCTGACCTCGCGACACTTCATCTATCTCGTCGAGGGGGATCCGGTGCCACGGGACCGGCTGACGCCGTGGGAACTGGCGTCGAGGCTCTCCTATGCGCTCTGGAGTTCGATGCCCGACGAGGGGCTCTTCTCGGCCGCGTCACGGGGCTCGCTCGAGGGCGAGGGGCTCGCCACGGAGGTCGATCGCATGCTGGCGGATGGCCGGATCGACCGCTTCGTCGACGACTTCGCGCGCCAGTGGCTGCAGCTCCATCGCGTCGGCATGTTCCCGCCCGACAAGAAGCTCTACCCGACCTACGACGCGTGGCTCGAGACGAGCATGCGTGCGGAGCCGGTCGAGTTTTTCCGCGACATGGTGGCGCGGAATCTGCCGATCGACGCGTTCCTCGACTCCGATTGGACGATGGCCAACGCCCGGCTCTGCGATTTTTACGGCCTGCCGGAGCCGCAGGCGGAGGGGTTCCAGCGGGTCGCACTCGGGCCAGGGGATCATCGCGGCGGCCTGCTGGCGATGGGCGCGGTGCTCGGCCTGACGTCGGACGGCACGCGGCACCGTCCGGTGCACCGCGGCGTGTGGATCAGCGAGACGATCCTCGGCCGGACGCCCCCGCCACCGCCCGCGAACGTGCCGGCCATCGAGCCCAATCCGCCGCAGAGCCCCAAGGCCTCGCTGCGCGAAAAACTCGAGGCGCATCGCAACGACGCGAATTGCGCCGCCTGCCATGCGGCGATCGACCCGCTCGGCCTCGCGTGGGACAATTACGACGCCATCGGGCAGTGGCGCACCCGGGAGAAGGTCGCCGCCGGCACCGGTGACGATCCCGAGATCGATCCGTCCGGCACGCTCCCCGACGGCCGGCCCTTCCGGGATGCGGGCGAATTCAAGCGGCATCTGCTCGAGGATCGCGACGTGGTCGCCCGTGCCTTCATCGAGCACGTCTGCACCTACGCCCTGCGTCGCGTCCTGACGATCGACGATCGCGACGACATCTCGGCCATCGCGGCCGAGGCGAGGAAGACGGACTACCGGGTGAGGGATCTCATCCGCGCCGTGGCCCTGTCCGACCTGATGCGGAAGCGCTGACACCCCTGCCAAGGAGCATGCCCATGGCCCACTTCCTCTCGCAGTCCTGGCGGATCGACCGTCGTCACGCCCTGCGCGCCATGGGCACCTGCGTGTCCCTGCCGCTCCTCGAATGCATGACGCCACTGGGGGCGACCGAGGTCGCCGCCTCCCCGCGGCGGAGCGCGTTCATCTATCTCGCCAACGGCGTCCACTCGCTCAACTACCAGATCACGACGCCGGGGAGGGAGTACGCGTTCTCCCGATCGCTCAAGCCCCTGGAGAAGCACCGCGACGTCATCACGCCCATCAGCGGCCTGCATCATCCGGGAGCCCTCGCGCACCATCACAACTGCATCTCGGTGTGGCTCACCGGCGGAAAGCTGGGACCATCCGACCGCAACACGATCTCGATCGATCAGAAGATGGCCGAGGTCACCGCGCAGCACACCCGTCACCCCTCGATGGAGATCGCCATCACGCAGGACTCGCTCGCGTGGACGGCCGACGGGGTGCGGCTCCCCGCGATGCGTCGCTGCAGCGAGATCTTCGCGACGCTCTTCGAGGAACCGAAGGACGGCACCGCGGTCCGGCGCAAGGCACTGCGTCGCAAGGCCAGCGTCCTCGATGCCAATCTCGCGGAGGTGCGCCGGCTCGAGGGCCTGATGGGGGCGGTGGACAAGGGCCGGCTCGACCAGTACTTGACCTCGGTGCGGGAGGCGGAGATCCGGACCCGTCGGGCCGACGCCTGGCTCGACACGCCGCTGCCTGCGATCGCCGAGGCCGACCGTGCGCGGACGAATCGGGACATCGCCGCCACCATGGCGGGCGACTACTTTCGCACCGTCTACGACCTCATCGTGCTCGCCTTCCAGACCGACGTGACACGCGTCGCGACCTTCAGTCTCGGAGGCGAGGGGGACGCGATCGCCATTCCCGAGATCGGCATCACCGAGTCACGGCATCAGCTCAGCCACCACGGCGGCGATCCGGGCTACATGGAGAAGCTCACGCAGTACGACACCTTCGCGATCGAGCAGTTCGGCTACTTCCTCCAGCGGCTGAGGGACACGATGGATCACGACGGGAAGCCGCTGCTCGACACGACGATGGCGCTCTTCGGCAGCGGCATGTCCTACGGGCACAGCCACGGCAATGCGAACCTTCCGCTGGTCCTCGCCGGTGGTACGGGCCTCGGCCTCGGGCACGGCGGCCACCTCGACTTCAACCAGGGCCACTTCGCGGGCTACCAGCTCGACAAGCCGGGCGAGCACTACGCGCTCTGCAGCCGACCCGCGAATCCGGACGCCCACATGAGCAACCTGCTCCTCCTCATGGCCCAGAAGATGGGTGTCGAGATCGATCGATTCGGCGACAGCACCAGCGTGGTCGAGCTATGAATCGCCTCGCCGATCGACGGCGTGCGTCGACGCCGGGTCTCCTCCC
>DNLZ01000237.1:5657-7007 GCA_003488325.1 Planctomycetaceae bacterium | reverse complement strand
GCGGCCGCCGAGGAGCCGTTCCGGCCGGAGCCCGGCACCTTTCCTCCGCTCGACAAGGCCCACGCCTACCGGGGGGAACTGGTCTTCGTGGATCACGCCAACCGCCGCGGCAGCGTCCGCGTGCAGGGTTCGGGGATGTTCTTCCGCAACGATCCCCATCCCTTCGCGATGCTCCCCTACGGCATCGTGCGTTTCCACGGCGCGCCTGCGGATCTGCGTGACATCCCGCTCGGCACCGTGCTCCACGTGCACGCCTTCCTCCCGCCCGACCCGAGAATCTCGTCCGTGCCGGTGCTGCCCGTGGACAACAAGACGAAGGACGCGAACCACAACCGGGGCTCGGGGATCGCGCCCGCCGAGAACCACGTGCTCCTGCTCGAGGACGAGCCGAGTCACTGCCTGCGCGAGGGGCTGGCGTGGAAACTCGTCGAAGTGGCCGTGAAGAACGAGCAGGGCACGCTCGTCGCCCGCCGGGAGCCGCGGGACGGAGGCTCGGGGACGGTCGGTGACGCGGCCGCGGCCGGCGCGGCGGGTGGGGAAAAACTCTCGTTCGATGCCGCCACGCGGCTGTGGCGTGGCCGCGAGCGGCTCACCGTCGGCGAGTGGATCGCCGAGGGGGCGTGGCCGGCCGATGGCACGCGGTCGCTCGAGGACCAGCCGGTCCTGCTCGGGATCACGTGGAAGCCCACCCGCGACGGTGTCTTCACGCAGTTTCACGTGTCGGATATCTGGCTCGACGGGACCGCGATCGACCGTGCGGCCGAGCAGCAGCGCGCGGTGCACAGGGCGTTCATCCGGAGCCGGTGGATGCCGGCGCGGATCGACGCGGTGGAGTACGGCTCGTTCGGCCGGGCGATCGTCACGGCGACCCTCTTCGGCGGCATGGATGCCGCGCTGTACGACGACTTCAAGAAGGGGGGCACGGCCCTGATCAACGCGGTCGAGAACACGTTGAAGCACACGCACGGTGCCTACGGCCCCGGGCACATGGCCTCGCGGGGGCCGATCCTCGATGTCGTCAGGACGCCCGGCGAGGCACCGCTTGGCAGCAGCGGCATCCAGATCCGCGTCGAGACGGATCTCATCATCGAGGGCATCCGTCCCGGCAGGACGGTCCGCGTGAACCCCGGGACCGGAATCTGGCCACAGGTCAACGTGCCTCGCGAGGAGTACCTCGACGACGGCTCCGCGAGCGCGGGGGAGCGGTTTCCGACCCCTGCCATCTTTCCGAAGTACTGACGGACGGACCTGCCGCGCGGAACGGCGGGCGGAGGCGAGGCGTGGAGGAGACGAGATCGATGACGCTCGGGAGCCCCTGGCATCATCCCGTATGGCGCGCTGTCGTCTGCG
>DNLZ01000237.1:5466-5634 GCA_003488325.1 Planctomycetaceae bacterium | reverse complement strand
GCATCCAGATCCGCGTCGAGACCGACCTCATCATCGAAGGGATTCGTCCCGGCAGGACGGTGCGCGTGAACCCCGGGTTCGGACTCTGGCCGCAGGTCAACGTGCCCCGCGAGGAATACCTCGACGACGGTTCGGCGAGCGCCGAAGAGCGGTTTCCGACCCCCGCCA
>DNLZ01000237.1:4097-5281 GCA_003488325.1 Planctomycetaceae bacterium | reverse complement strand
CTCCTCTTCGCCGACGACTGGGGACGCTACGCCTCGTGCTACGCGCCCCTCGACGGCCCCGGCGGCATGAACGACGTCGTGCGCACGCCGCACTTCGACGCCGTGGCACGCGAGGGCGTGATCTTCCGTCGCGCGCACGTGAGCGCCCCCTCGTGCACGCCGTGCAGGAGCGCCCTGCTCACCGGGCAGCACTTCTGGCGCACCGGCACCGGGTCGATCCTGCGGGGCGCGGTGTGGGACGCGAGCCTGCCGAGTTTCCCGCCCCTCCTCGAGCAGGCTGGCTACCACCTCGGTTACGCCCACAAGGTCTGGGGGCCTGGTTCGCCGGCCAACGCGCCGTTCGAGCGTCGGCATGCCGTCGCCACCCCGGGTGGAAGAATCAACCAGTTCTCGGAGCACGCGACACGTCTGGTCGAGAAGGGGCGCACGATCGAGGAGGCGAAGGCCGAGATCCTCGCGGAGGCACGCGACACCTTTCGCCAGTTTCTCGCCCGCCGCCCGGGCGACACGCCGTTTTTCTTCTGGTTCGGGCCGACGAACGTGCATCGCCCGTGGGTCAACGGGAGCGGGACGCGGCTCTGGGGCATCGACCCCGACGATCTCCGCGGGCGCCTGCCGCCGCATCTGCCCGACGTCCCGGAGGTGCGTCAGGACGTGGCCGACTACCTCGGTGAGATCGCGGCGTGGGATGCCACGATCGGCACGATCCTTGCCGAACTCGACGCGGCGGGGTTGCGCGACGACACGCTCGTGGTGATCAGCGGCGACCACGGGCCGCCGGGCTTTCCCCACGGCAAGTGCAATCTCTACGGCTTCGGCACGGGCGTGTGCCTTTCGATCACCGGCCCCGGCGTGCGCGGCGGCCGCGTGGTGGACGATCTCACGAGCCTCACCGATCTCGCGCCGACGTTCCTCGAGGCCGCGGGGCTGCCGGTGCCGGCCGTGATGACCGGCCGCACACTCTGGCCGGTGCTCGGAGCGGAGGATTCGGGGCTCGTCGATCCGACGCGATCGCAGGTCTTCACCGGCCGGGAGCGGCACGTCGACATGGCACGCGCCGACTTCAAGCCGTATCCGCAGCGGGCGATCCGCACGGCCACGCACGCGCTGATCATCAACTTCCGTCCCGACCGCTGGCCGCTCGGCGATCCCTATCGGCTCGCCGGTCCGTCGGAGCCGACGGA
>DNLZ01000237.1:0-3804 GCA_003488325.1 Planctomycetaceae bacterium | reverse complement strand
GGTCCGTCGGAGCCGACGGAACGGGAGCTCGAGACCGAGACGTTCGTGACGCTGCCCGACGAGGATGCGGGACCCGCGAAGGCATGGCTCGTGCGCGCGAGGCACACCGATCCGTGGCGGGCGCACTTCGAGTGGGTCTACGGAAAGCGGCCCCGGCACGAGCTCTACGACCTCGTGAAGGACCCGCACGAGACGACGAACGTGGCCGATGATCCGGCCTACGCGGACGTGCTCGCCGATCTCGAGGACCGGCTCATGGATGAACTCGAGCGCACCGGCGATCCGCGGCTGGTCGACGATGGGCGCTTCTACGAGACGCCGCCGATGGCGGCACCGGCGCCGCCCGGTGGTCGTGCGCGGCGGCCGGCCGAAACCCGGTGAGCGTGCGGCGATGGCCATCCTCCGGCGGGTGACGGAGTGGACAGGGGGCCGTCACGCGTGCAGGGCGTAGACCCGCAGGGAGCCGTCGGCCATCCCGACGGCCACCCGTGTGGCATCCGGCGCGAGCGCCATGCAGCGTCCGTTGGCCGGCAGCTTGAAGGCATGGAAGTCATCCGCGGCGTCGGGCTTGAAGAACCGGAGCCATCCTCCGCCACCGCCCCCGGCCAGACCGATCCAGAAGCCGGCAGGGTGCCACGCCACGCCCCAGGTCACGCCGTTGCCCGAGTTCTTCGCCTCGACGAGTCTCGGTTCCCCGCCCGTCCAGTCGAGCACGACCACGAGAGGCTGGCCGACTCCCGCGAACGCATTCGTCACCTTGGTCATCCCTCCGAGGGCCAGTTGGGCCCCGTCGGCACGGAACGTCATCGCGCGGGCGCCACCGATGTCGGCGCGAAACTGCTTGTCGTAGGTCCAGAGCGGTGCGGCGGTGGCGAGATCGCGGCGGCAGGCGCCACCGGCGGCATCCCACTCCTTCACGACCCCCTTGAGGTCGCACGAGACGAGTGCCGAGCCGTCGGGCCGCCACGCGACGTGGTAGACGTGCGACTCGTGACCCGACAGACGCGACACCTCGGACCCGTCCGCGACGTTCCAGACCCTGACGAGACGGTCGTTGCCGCACGATGCCACCCAGCGGCCGTCAGGACTGATCCGCACGCAACGCACCCAGCCGTCGTGCGCCGCGATCGCACGTGCCGCCCGCGGGGCCGCAGCCGCCAGGTCGTACCAGCAGAGGCGGCCGTCGTAGCCGCCACTGACGAGCGTCGCACCGTCCGGCGCGATCGCGAGGCTCCAGGCCCAGCTGTCGTGGCCTCCGGTGCAGGGCACCACGGCGTCCGGTGTCCCGGCCGACGCGAGTGCGAGCCGAAACAGCAGGTCGTCGTATCCCTCGGCCGCCGAGTTCTCGGCCCCGAAGCAGATGAAGCGGTCGCGGGGATCCCAGCAGCACGACACGAGCGGCCGACCGTGCTTGTGGGCGAGCACCTCGCGGATCTTCGTCGGGTCGATCGCCGGGGACTCGCTCATGCCAGCAGCTCGTCGATCGGTCCCTTCGCGGGATCGGCGATCGGGTGATCGCGGCCGGCCACGTGGAACGTCCCGTGGGAATCGACGCCAACCCCCCGGAGAATCGTGTGGAACAGGTGTCCGTGGTCGACCGGACGATCCTCCACCGCTGTGCCGTTGGCGTTGGTCCTGCCGATCACCGCGCCCCGCTGGAGGCCGGCCCCCCCGAGCACCACGCTCCAGGCGGTGCCCCAATGGTCGCGGCCGTACCGGTCGTTGATCCGCGGCGTGCGCCCGAATTCGCTCATCACGCAGACGAGCGTGTCGTCGAGCAGCCCGCGGATCGTGAGATCGTCGATGAGCGTGGCGAATGGGCGGTCGAACTCACCGAGCTGCTCGATGTGAAAATCGAAGTTCTCGTGATGCGTGTCGTAGTTCGAGTGGTTCACCTGCACGAAGGGGACTCCGTGCTCGAGCAGCCGACGGGCGAGGAGGCAGTGTCGCCCGAATTCATGAGGCCCGTAGCGGTCCTGGTCCCGCTGCGACTCGCGCGTGACGTCGAAGACGTGCCGCTGCTCGAGAAGGTCGAGCGCCTGGTCGTACGACTGCGTGTAGGCGTCGGTGTCGGCGGTGCGGCGGCGGCCCGCGAAGCGGTCGTTCATCCGGGATCGCAGGAGTGACCTGCGGCGGTCTGCTTCGGCGGAGAGCGCGTCGGGGCGTGCGGTGTGGGCAGGTGGCTGCCCGTCCTCCATCACGACGCCCGCATACCGCGGTCCGAGATAGGCGGACGTGCCGGCTCCCCCGCCGCCACCGCGGACGAGGATGTGGCCAGGGAGCGAGAAACCGGCCGGGGCCGACGTCCTCGCGACCACGGCGCCGAGATGCGGGTAGTCGAGCGGCGCCGGCTGGTCGCGACCGCTCGTCATCTCACGCTGGCCGCGTGCGTGGTCCCCGTTGCGGGTGTCGAGGCTGCGGATGATCGAAAGGCGATGCATCTGCCGTGCGGTGTGGGGCAGCAGTTCGCTGACATGCACGCCGGGGACGCTCGTCGGGATCGCGCGAAACGGACCGCCGGTATCGGTGCCCGGCTTGGGGTCCCAGCTCTCCAACTGGCTCACGCCGCCGTGCAGGAAGATCACGAGGACCCGCTTTCCACCGGCCCTCACCGTCTCGGCGATCGCCGTCGACGCGGCGAGGCCGCCGCAGAGCCCGAGCCCGTGGCCCGCGATGCCGGCCAGACCCGCCGCGCCGCCGAAGGCCCCGAAGCCGTGCACGATCGACCGGCGGGAGACGACATGCTCGAGCGATCGACAGGCGGGGTTGGTGGTGCGGGCCATGACGGCATGCTCCTCGAGCGGGTCAGTGGTTGAAGCGGAACTCGTTGCTCGATACCAGGGCCCAGACGAGTTCGGCGATCGCCTGGGTCCGGTCGTTCGGACGTGAGTCGAGGAAGGCCGCCACGTCCGCCCGTTCGTCATCGACGGGCGGCCGGGACAGCACGGCGACATAGGCCTCCTCGGCCACAGCGTCGGCATCGCTCATCGCGACGAGAGTCGCCACGAGATTGGATCCGGACGGGGCGAGCTGGCCCTGGATGTCGGGCGCGTTGCCGAAATAGAGGGCCTGGCTGACGCTCGCCTGGAAGCCCTCGGTCATCGTGTCACCGAACAGCGTCGCAGCCGAGCGGAGGAGCCCCGATGCGTCCTTGACCATCCGCATCTCCACCTGCATCGCCCGGACGTCCGCACGGTCGTCGTCGCTCGCCTTCGCGAGCGCCTCCGGCGGCGCCTTGTCGATCGCCGCCGCCGCGTTCGCCTGCCGCGCCGCAAGCGCGCCGGTGGCCTGCTGTACGGAAAGGGCGAGTTGCTCGGGTGAGAGGGCCCGCAGGGCAGCAACCTGCCCGACTTCCGTCCAACGGTTCACGATCGACTGCCATGCGACCTCCGCCGCGGCAGGATCCGTCCCGCGGAGATCCGCGTGGGCCAGGAGATCCCGTGCCAGCTGGATCTGTGCGTCGAGCCGCCGCGCCTCCTGGGCGGCGACGGTCGCCGCATGTCGTGCCGTGACGGCTTCGCGCTCGAGGCGCGCCAGGTCGTCCGCTCCCAGCCGGGCCGTCGCGTCCTCGGCGGCCCCCCGGGCCGCGGTGAGCGCGGCCAGCGCGGTGTCGGACACAGCCTGTTTCTCCGCATGGGCCTGGGCGGCGGCTTCGGCCTGCCTGCCCTTGGCGGAGGCGCGTTCCGCGAGGGTCGCAGCGAGCGACTGGAGCGCGGCATCGCCCTCCGTGAGTTCGACGGCCCGGGTCGCCTGCGTGGCTGCGCCCGCGAGGGCGTCCGACACGGCGCGGGCCCGCGCGAGGTC
>DNLZ01000102.1:1484-4289 GCA_003488325.1 Planctomycetaceae bacterium | reverse complement strand
GATTCCAGCGCGCGTATCGTCCCGCCATGGGACACGCGGGCTTCGGACGAGGGAGGAGCGGAATGGCCAAGGGCAAGAAAAAACTCGAGGTCGTGCACCTCGTCTGCGAGGAAACCGGCGACCAGAACTACACGCTTCGGCGCAAGACCGGCGGCGAGAAGCTCAAGGTCAAGAAGTACTCGCCGCGTCTTCGTCGGCACACGCTCCACGCCGAAAAGAAGAAGTAGCCGGCAGTCACGCGGGCTCGGAGTGGCCCTCGGGCCCCGCGTGGGCACGGCACCGCTTGCCGGAGGTCACGGCCCGGACCGGTCGCCGGCGATCGCCCCGACGATCGCCTGCTCGAGATCGGGGCGGCCGAGCGACACGCGGAGTTCGATCTCGACCGCGACGAGCGGTCGGCCTCCGATCTCGGTGCAGCGAAGCTTCACGAGATCCTTGAGCGTGGTGGCCACCAGTTCGGCATCGCTGCGCCGCACGTCATCCGCGAGTCGCTCGACGTCGTCGGCGCCGTAGGCATGGTGATCGGGCAGCGAGCGGAACGCGGCGACGTCGGCATGCAGCGTCGCGAGCGTGCGGCGGAACGCGGCTGGATTGCCGATGGCGGCGCACGCGACCACGCGTCGATGCGCGAGGTCGCCGACCGGCCGCTCGGCACCGTCCCATGATCGGAGGCGCACCGCCGCATGGGTGGCCTCGGCCCACACCGCCGGCGTTCGACGCCGGCACGCGCTCTCGAACCGATGGCGAATCTCGGCGCGCCTCGTTTCGTCCACCGCGTCGGCCCGCGTGAGCACGACCGCGTCGGCTCGCTCGAGCGACGCGAGGGGCTCGCGCAGCAGGCCGCGGGGGAAGAGGTGATCGCAGCCAAACGGGTCGGTCGCGTCGATCGCCACGATGTCGAGGTCGCGGCCGAGCCGACGATGCTGGAATCCGTCGTCGAGAATGACCGCTCCGGCGCGCTGCTCCGCCGCCCGTGTTGCAGCCGCCACGCGATCCCGGTCGGCGATGTGGAGGATTCCGTCGAGCACGACCGCGAGTTCCGCCGCCTCGTCGCTCGTCGTGCCCGGCCTGGCACCGTAGCCACGGCTCACGATCGCCGGAGTGATCCCGTGGCGTCGCACGAGGCGTGCCACCCAGGCGACGAGTGGCGTCTTGCCGGTGCCGCCGAGCGTGAGATTGCCGACGGAAATCACCGGCACACCGACAGCGTGCCGGCGGATGAGGCCCCGGTCGTAGCCGACGTTCCGGATCGCGACGCCGACGCCGTAGGGGACGGCGAGTAACGCGAGGCCCAGCCGCGCCGCTGCCGCCGCAGCCCCGGTGCTGGACCCGTCGATCAGCCGTCGAAAGCGTTCCGCATCGGGCAGGAGCGACATGCGTGGCGGGCGGCCTCCAGACGGCGCCGGGACGGTCAGCCGGATCCGGACGCACAGCCCACCATAGCAGCCGGCTCACCGCCGGCAGAGTTCGCATCGCGAGTTCTCGACGTGCCTCGCCGATATACTTCTGGACGAGGGAACGAGGGATCGCCGCCTCGCGTGCCCGTCGTTTCGCCCCGCGGCTCCGACCACGCACCGCCCCGGCACGGAGCGACCGTCGATGGCCACCGCACCCTCCCGCACCGACCCGCTCGCCGTCGCAGCCTGGCGCGAGGGGGACGACGCCACGAAGTCGGACCGCTACCTCGCGGAGCGGCTCGCGGCCGCCGGCGCGGACGTCAAGGGGGTCGCCGTCACGACGTTCGCGCTCGGGGCTGCCGTCGCCCTCATGGCATGGTTCGGACTCGGCATCGCGGCGGATCACTGGCTCGTCGAGGGCGGCCTCCCCGCGTGGGCCCGGTGGACGTGGCTCGTCGGCGGGGCCGTCGCGCTCGGCGCGGCGATCGTGCGCTGGATCGTGCCGCTCCTGCGGTATCGCGTGAACCTGGTCTTCGCCGCGCGGACGATCGAACGCGACCATCCCGACCTGCACAACGACCTCGTCAACACGGTGCTCCTCAAGGCGCGTCCCGAGTCGACGGTCGCGCCCGTCGTCCGCACGCTCGAGCGGCGCGCGGCCAGGCGGCTCTCGACCGTGCCCAGCGAGGGGCTCATCGACCGCACGCTCGCGCTGCGGCTCACGTTGGGGCTCGCCGCGCTCGTCGTCCTCGCCGGCGTCTACACGCTCCTCGCGCCGAAGAGCATCCTCACCACGGCGGCCCGGCTCGTCGCTCCGTGGGCACGGATCGCGCCCCCGACCCGCGTCTCCATCGAGCCGCCTCGCCTTGCCTGGCGACGCCCCGGGGAACCGCCGGCCGAGGCGGATCATCCGACCCGTGCGCTCGCCGTCGTCAAGGACGTGGCGACCGTGGTGCGGGGCAGGCAGGTCGTCGTGGCGACGGCGATCCGCGGACTCCGCGGAGACGAGCGGGCCACGCTCCGCGTGCTCCGGGTGGGGGACGACGACCGTGGCTGGTCCACGGCGATGACCTCCGGCCGGGGCGATTCCGGAGGGGTCGATCGGTATGTCGCGACGCTGCCGGATGACGACCGCGGCGTCGATCAGCCGATCGAGTTCGTGATCGCAGCCGGTGACGCCCGCACCGAGCGGCTGCGCGTGGCGGTCGTGGACACGCCGACGCTGCTCGTGCGGGAAGTGCGGTACGAGTATCCCGCCTACACGGGACGCGCGCCCGACACGGTCGAATGGCAGGGCGATCTCCGCGGGGTGGAGGGCACGCAGGTGACGGTCGTCGCCGAGAGCAACGGGCCGCTCGATGCCGCCTGGGTGGATCTCGACTGCGACGGTACGAATGACGTCGAACTC
>DNLZ01000102.1:0-1121 GCA_003488325.1 Planctomycetaceae bacterium | reverse complement strand
CTCGACGCCGAGCGCAAGCGGGCCTGGCGGGAGTCGTATCGATTCGTGTTCGTGCCGAGGGTGCCGGGCGCCTCGCGAGCCGACGCGATCACCGAGGCCCTCGAGCATCGCATCGAGGTGCTTCCCGATCTGGCGCCCGAGGTCGCGATCGAGGAGCCGACCGAGGCCGTCGTCGTCGTGCCGCCCGACGCGCCGGTGCCGATCCGGGTGCGGGCGCTCGACCCCGACTTCGGCCTCGCGCGGGTGGACGTGGAAGTGCGCGTGCCACCCGAGGGAGGACGGCCGCCGATTCCGCTGCTCGCCCAGACGCGTTCCGGACCGTTCCGGGGCACCGCGCGGCTGGTGCCGGCCGACGTGGGGGCGGCCCCGGGCGCCGTGATCGAGTACCGGGCCGTGGCGACTGACACGCGGCCCGACGAGCCGAACGTCGCGACATCGAAATGGCAGACGCTGCGTGTCGACGCCCGTGCGGCGCCTCGTCGCCAACCCGATCCGCCGCCTCCCGATGCCGGTGAACGCGCGAACGCGTCCGAGCCGGCCGGCGCGAAGCCGGATCGTACCGATGATCCGCCGCCCAAAAACGACAGCAGCGAAGAGCGGGGCGGCGGCGACCGCCCAGACGGGGCCGAGGGAGACGGAGAGAAACGATCCCGTGGGAAGGATGCGGCGCCCGAAGACCGTGGACAGAAAGGCGACGCTCGGACGGAGAGTCCCCGACCCGGCGGGAACAAGGGCGACGACGCGGGGCGGGAACCCGCCGGCGGTCAACCAGATCGTCGTCCGTCGACCGATCCCAAGCAGGGCGACGCCACGGGCGATCCGAACGACGCAAACCAGCCCGAATCGGGCGCGGGCGACGATGCACGCACCGACGGGAAGGAAGGCGCGGCTGGCGAGTCACCGCTCGCTGACGGCGGTGATTCGAAGGCGCGAGGTGAGTCGCGAGGAGCCCGTGACACGGTCGCAGCCGACGGCACCGATGACGGCAGGGCGATCGAAAAACTGCTCGACGATCGGCAGCAGCGCCAGCGGCAGGAACGGCAATCGCCCGAGCGAGCTCCGCAGCCGCAGCCAAACACGCCGTCCGAGAAGGGCGGTGACGGAGCAGACCAGCCGCAACC
>DNLZ01000240.1:789-2758 GCA_003488325.1 Planctomycetaceae bacterium | reverse complement strand
CCATGCCGAGCACCCACCACTTCCTGATCAACGGTGCCCGCTGGGTGTGGCGATACACGCGGCTGCGAGGTCAGGCTGCGGGCTGGGCGTACCTGCCGGACCCGGCGAAGCCCGATATGCCCCGGAAGGTGCTGATCGACTCGCGGCTCAAAGGTCGCGCCCGCATGGAGACTGAGATTCACGAGGCGCTCCACGTCTGCTTTCCGCAGATGTCCGAGGAGACGGTGACATCGAGCGCCCGTGACATCAGCCGAATCCTGTGGTTCCTCGGCTATCGGGTCAACGAGGAGAAGGCTCCATCGTGATCTACGTCGTCGGGGCAGGCGGCTTCGCACGCGAGGTGGCGCAGTGGGCGCGGGACTCCGGTCTCGCGATCGACCGACTGCTTGACCAGGGAGACGACGATCTCGACTTCACGCCGGCCGACTGGTTTCTGTGTGGGCTCGGCGAGCCGACGCTCAAGCGGATCGTCTGCGAGCGGCTCCGCAGCCGCGGCGCCCGCTTTCGCACGCTCATCCACCCGACTGCGACCGTGACGTCTCCGGGGCACCTCGGGGAAGGCGCGATCGTCTGCCCGCACTCAGTGGTCAGCGTCGGGGCTGTCGTCGGCCGGCTGGTCACGATCAACTGCGCCGCCACGGTGGGCCACGACACCACCGTCGGCGACTACTCATCGATCTCGTCGCACGCCGACATCTGCGGGCACGCCAGCCTCGGCGAGGGCGTGCTGATGGGGTCGCACGCCAGCATCCTCCCACGCGCGGTCGCCGGCGACTGGTCGATCGTCGGCAGCGGTAGCGTCGTGGTGAAGGAGGCTCCTGCACGATCGACCGTGATGGGTGTACCTGCGTCCGTAATCTACACGAGGAGACAATGAACGAGTTTTGCCAGCATCTTGATCGGCTCATCGAGCAGCCGGCCGGCACCAGCACGCCGGAGACGACGCTCCTCCAGTTGGCCGGATGGGACTCAATGACAGCGATGGGGTTCATGGCGATGGCCGACCGGCAGTACGGAGTCGTCGTCAGTGCTGTCCGCCTCATGGAGGCGAAGACCGTCGCCGATTTGGCCGCGCTCGTGGGGATCGCTGAATGAACCACGTCGCCGTCCGCGACATCGCCGTTGCCGTGCCGCCGACACGCCGAGATCAGTCTGCGTGGGGCGACGGCGTGGCCGCGAAACTGGTCGCCGCCACCGGCGTCAGCGAGCGTCGCGTCGTCGACAAAGAGACGATGACAGACCTCTTCGAGGCCGCGGCGAAGCAGGCGCTCGGGCATCGCCGTGTCATCGACGGCCTCGTCGTCGTTACCCAGACGCCGGACACGAGAATCCCGCCGACCGCGAACATCCTCCACGGCCGGCTCGGTCTGCCATCATCGTGCGTCGCGTTCGACGTCAACCAGGGCTGCTCCGGCTACGTCTACGGCCTGCAAATCGCCGGCAGCCTCGTCCAGTCGGGCCTCCGCCGTGTCCTGATGCTGGCAGGCGACTGCCTGTCGACGGTTGTGAGCCCAAACGACCGCGCCACCGAGCCGCTCTTCGGCGACGCGGCGTCAGCGACGTATCTGGAGCGAGACGAAGACGCGCCGCGATTTCTCGTTGGCTGCGGGTCGGACGGCAAAGGCGCGAAGCACCTCCGGCTCGACCACGGCGACACCGAGTGCCTGTTTATGAACGGAGCCTCGGTCTTCGAGTTCGCGTCTGCTGCGGTGCCGGCGGCCGTCTCCGAGATGCTGGAGCAGGCTGGCCTGACGCTCGACGACATCGACGCCGTCGTGCCTCACCAGCCGAATGCCACGATGCTTGAGCACCTGCGGCTGAAGTGCAAGGTGCCGGCGGAGAAGTGGGTCATCGGCGTCGTCGAGAAGTTCGGCAACGTGTCGAGCGCGTCGATCCCTCTGGCGATCGTGCTCAACGAGGCCCGTGGTCGGTTGCTTCTGGTCGGCTTCGGCGGCGGGTGGTCGTGGGG
>DNLZ01000240.1:298-450 GCA_003488325.1 Planctomycetaceae bacterium | reverse complement strand
ACACGTCGGAGACGCGCATTCATTCGCTCGTGGAGGTGGGCAAGTGAGTCACTACCTCGTCACGGGAGCGTCGAGCGGCATCGGGCTGGCGACGGCACATCATCTCGCCGGCCTCGGGCACCGGGTCTTTCTGCTCGGCCGCGACAGCAAGC
>DNLZ01000240.1:0-152 GCA_003488325.1 Planctomycetaceae bacterium | reverse complement strand
ACACGTCGGAGACGCGCATTCACCCGCTCGTGGAGGTAGGCAAGTGAGCCACTACCTCGTCACGGGAGCGTCGAGCGGCATCGGGCTGGCGACGGCACATCATCTCGCCGGCCTCGGCCACCGGGTCTTCCTGCTCGGCCGCGACAGCAAGC
>DNLZ01000465.1 GCA_003488325.1 Planctomycetaceae bacterium | reverse complement strand
CCGCGACGGCCAGCGCGTCGAGCGCGGCGGTGATGCGTCGCGACCGCGTGAACGGACGCATGACGGCAAGGCGGGCCGCCGGTGAGCAGGCGACGACGGCCGCGACGGCGGCCAGGCAGGCGGGCAGCCACAGCCACTCACCCACGGCCCCCGCGAACGCCAACCAATGCTCGAGCACCGCCGGCCGTCGGGTCTGCATGTCGTCGAGCAGCTTGGTGAACTGCGGCAGGATCTTCACGGCGAGAAACGTCGACATGAGGACCAGCACGGCGACGACGACCACGAGATAGCCGAGGGCGCCCCGCAGCTCGCGCCGCGCGGTCGCGTCGAGGAGCTCGTCGCCCGCGAGCGCGGCTCGCACCACCGGCCCGACGATCCCCAGCCGCTCACCGAACGCGAGCGCCACCGCGTGGTCCTCTTGGACGAGGCCGGGCACGCGGGTCACGGCCTCGGATGCCGTCGCTCCACGGCGCAGCAGGCGCGCCGCACGCTCGAGCCGCGTTCCCTGGCCGCCACGGCTGTCCTCCGCCCACGCGTCGAGGATCGGGGCGACGGGCACCCCCGCCGTGATCGAGGCCGCGACGAGCCGCAGCACGGCGGCCGACTCGACCCGCGTCGCACCCGTGGCCCAGGCGTGCCGCCAGACACGGCGGATCGCGCGGCTCGCGGTGGAAAGAATGGTCGAGTCCATCGATGGCGGTCGCTTACGAGAGGTTCGAGACGAGCTGCACGAGCGGCAGAAAGAGCGAGACGACGAGGAGGCCGGTGACCAGGCCGACGGCGACGATGGCGAGCGGCCCCACGAACCATTCGCCGGCACCCTCGGCACCACGCGCCCGGTCGTCATGGCACTCCGCCACCGCGTCGAGGATCACGGCGGCGGCGGCAGGCGGGGCCTCGAGTGCGGCGACTGCGGCATACGTGAGGGGGCGCACGGGACGTGCCGGGTCGCTCGCCGGCACCGCGACCACCCGCGATGCCAGCGCGATCGCGTCTTCCTCGTCACAGCCGCCCGCCACCAGCCTCGCGAGCGCCTGCGTGAAGTCGGCGATCCGCACGGCGCGCCGCGGCATGTGCCACGCGAGGAACCACCAGCAGAGCCCACCGAGCCCCGCGACGGCGACCAGTGGCTGCCACCCGCCTCGCACGGCGGGCCCGATCGCCAGCGTCATCCGCGTCAGCCACGGAAGCTGCATGCCGAAGTCGTCGAAAAGCACTTCGAACACCGGCAGGACGATGGTCGCGAGGAGCAGCAGCACCAGCAGGGCGAGCATGGCCGCGACGAGCGCCGACATGAAGGCGGACCAGCGACCACCGCCGCGCGCCGGTCGCGTCGCGGCCTGCAGGATGCGAGCCTCGAGCCGCCCGTCCCCCGCTGCCGTCGCGACAAGCGGAATCCAGCAGGACGCCGCCCTGTCCGCGGCCCGGATGCCTGCCGCCACGTCCCCGCTGGAGAGGGCGTCGGCCATCCGCATCCATGGCATCCGGTCGCGCGGGGGAAGCGCGGCGGCCACCAGCCGCACGTAGGGCGCGGCAGTGCGATGCTTCCGGATCGCGTCGGCGATGGAACGTTCGAATACGCCGCGATCGCTCATGGACCGTGCTCCCGGGCGACTCGGTCGCTGGGGACGGCCAGCGTGTCGACGAGGCCCGCGAGCGGCCGAAAGAGCGCGAGGCCGTACAGCATGACCACGAGCCCGGCGACACAGCACGCGGCGGCGGGCACGACGCGCTCGAGCGTGTGACGCCGTCGCTGCTCGAGCCCACGGTAGAACGCCGCCGTGGACCGCAGGAGGCTCACGCGACGGTCGCTGTCGTCGTGGGCGATGGCATGCATGACCAGCGGCGGCCATCCCGCGGAGACGGGAGCGGCGTCGGTCACGATGGCACGGGCGAGTGTCGCTCCGGTGTCGCGCGTGCAGCCCCCTGCCGCGAGTTCGGCGAGCACGTCGCAGCGGGAGGCGACGACGCCCGCAGCCGCATCACGACGCCCCTGCCACACGAGCCACGCAAGGAGGCCTGCGGCACCGAGCGCCGCGAGGCTCGCGACGGCCACGTCTCCGCTGCCGAATCTTGGCCACGCGGGCTGTGGGGTCGGGATGGGCGGCTCACGGAACGCGTCCTCCACGTCGTGGATCAGCGCACCGTCGCGCACGGTGATCCAGACGGTTCCCACGAGGGCGAGCACGAGCACGATCGCCGGATAGACGAGCGCCCGCCGCAGCCACGCCCGGTCGCCACGCCGCGCCTCGGCCGCCTCGGTGACGATCGCCCGCAGCAGCATCGCATCGGCCCCGAGCGACGCGGCCTCGGCGATCGCCTGCTCCACGGGGGTGACGTTCTCCATCGGCGCGCCAGCCGGGCCACGGGGATCCGGGATCGCGGCCGGTGCCGCTCCCACGTGGAACAAGGACGAAGCCGTCCCGAAATCCTTTTTCCCAGCCCGGCCCGCGACCGCTCCCGACGAGAGGGGCCATCAGAGCCGATTCAAAGATGAGCCGCCGCGACGCTACGACTGATCGGGATGAATTCCGATCGAGATGACGGCTGGATCCTGGGTGCAAAGGGGGTCGCACGGGTCCGGCTTTCCGACCACGATGCGTTCGAAGATTTGCCCATACCCGGGAATGAACGACGCCGCAGCGGTGAACTCGGGTTCGATCCTGTCCTTGATCTGGTTGTTGATGGTCCCGATGAACTGCGCATACCGCGGGCAGTTCGCGTCGGTACCCGCACAGACGGTGAATGTGAAGGGACGGTCCGGCAGGAACGCGCGGGTATCAAACCGGGGGTCGATCGGGTCGCTGTAGACCTCGATGAACTGCGACGGGTCCGCGGGAATACGCCCGGTGCTCTGGCTTTGATCCGTACCCGCCATCCAGGCTTGCGGAACGTCGTACAGAATGAAGACCGGCTCCCTCGTGGTATTTCGAAAATGGAGGTTGAAGAGATACATCGGGTCGAGGATGTCGTCGGCGAGAACCGATTCGCCCGCGCCCCTCTTCGTCGCCGCCCATATCTTCGTACTGGTCACCTGTCCGCCCTGTACGACGGACACTTCACCGACGCCGAGCGGCACGTTGTAGACGGACGTTCGGCCATCCTCCTGGGTCACTTGAATCGAGAAACGGGTGGCCGCGCACCCGCACCCGGACGTGGGACGATTCCAGGTGATCCGGGTCCCGACACCCTCCTGATGCGCCGCAACGGGGCTCTCGACCGGACCCGGCACGGTCGCTGCGTCGGGACTCGGGGCGATGGGACCGCCCGCGTTGTCCAGCGGCAGGAAGTCGAATGCGGGCCCGATGCCTCGGGCACTCGGTGCGGGCGTCCATCGCACGATGTCGGAGAACGACAGCGTGCGAGCGGCCGGGGCGTTCTGGAACGCGACCGCGTCCGTGGGCAAACCGCGACGTCCGCCCAGGGCCCTCGACGGGATCGACACCCACGCATCCCTTTCCACCGACCACCTTTCGAGCGTGCCGCCGTGCACCCGCGACACGATGAAGCCCTGAGCACCACCACCCAGGACATGCGACGCCGTCATTTCGACGCTCTGCCCGCTCGACGCGTCGAGCATCATGGTCCGTAGTCCGTCCACCGTGAGCGTGAACTCCGCCTCGGGGCTCTGCAGCCCGCCGCGGCTGGTGGCAACGGCCGTGACGTGATGCACGCCGTTGGCCAGTCGTGGCGACTTGAACGACCAAACGCCCGTTCTGGCATCGCTCCTCACCCGACCGGCGACGACGCCGTCGATCGAGACGCTCACCTGCCGGCCTGGCTGTGCGGTTCCGCGAAAGACCGGCTCATTGATGATGGTTCGGCCGTCGTGCTTGACGCCACTGTCCGATCGGGCGGTGAGGCGGAGCGTGGGAGCCGTCGGCGGCGTCGCGTCGATCGTGACGGCAGACGATTGCGACCTCCGCCCGGCCTCGCCGGAGGCGCCGATCGGGCGTACGGTGATCGCCGCACCGCGATCGCTGCCCGACAACGTGGGCGTCTGAGCGAAGGTCACTTCATCGACACTCGAGAGCCCCGTATCGCTGCCATCCGCCTGGTCGGGACTCATCGCACCCATGCCTGCATCCAAAGCCAGCCGCGATTCGAGCCGCTCTGACTGAAACATCGGACGGCCCTTCCGCACCGCGCCCGTCGACCGCCGCCTCGGCCGGGCACCGCGGCGACCACGGACGTTTCGCATCGCAGACAGGGCAGACATGGCGAGGGCGATTCGCATGGTTCAACTGGTCCTTCGAGGCGCGATCGGGTCGGGCACAGGTCGGGGGCGATTCCCTCCCCCACACGTCCTCCCTTAAGTTACGCGAGCAACGATGTCAACATTCCGGTCGATGGCGGGTGCACGACCGGGCCTGCGAACGGCCCGTCGCTCCGGTCCCGCTGGAGCGAACCATTGGCAGGCATTCCCCGACAGGGGACACTGCCGAGCTCGACGGCCCGCGGTCGTGACCGACACTCCGCGATCCGACTGCGAAGCCGCTCGCCGAATGCCGTCGAGGTCTCGCCCGGGCGTGGCCGGACGCTGTTCGGCGCAGCGGGACGGATGACCGAGGCCTTCATGACCGCTCCGATCCACGACGCAGGCTGGCGGTTCGACCATTCCTACGCGCGGCTGCCGGGGGCGCTCTTCACCCACGAGCGTCCGACGCCCGTGCGCGCCCCAGGACTCGTCGTGCTCAACGCGACGCTCGCCCGCGAGCTCGGCCTCGATCCGGACGTCCTGCAGGACGCAGGTGCGCCGGTCTTCGCCGGCAACGAGATCCCGCCGGGGGCCGAGCCGATCGCCCAGGCCTACGCCGGCCATCAGTTCGGTCACTTCACCAACCTCGGTGACGGCCGCGCGATCCTCCTGGGAGAGCAGATCGCGCCGAGCGGCCACCGCTTCGACCTGCAGCTCAAGGGGTCGGGCCGCACGCGTTACTCCCGAGGAGGCGACGGACGGGCGGCCCTCGGACCGATGCTGCGCGAGGTGATCGTGAGCGAGGGCATGCATGCACTGGGCATTCCCACGACCCGCGGACTCGCCGTGGCCACGACGGGCGAGGAGGTGCTGCGGGCCACGCCGTTGCCCGGCGCCGTGCTCACGCGCGTGGCCGCCAGCCACGTGCGGGTGGGCACGTTCCAGTTTGCGAGAGCCGTGGACGACCGGCCCCTGCTCGAGGCGCTCCTCGATCATGCGATCGGCCGGCACGACCCGTCACTCGCGACCTCCACCGAACCGGCACTGGGATTCCTCGACGCCGTCATCGAGCGACAGGCGGCGCTCATCGCCCGCTGGATGCTCGTCGGCTTCGTCCACGGCGTCATGAACACCGACAACATGGCGGTGTCCGGGGAGACGATCGACTACGGACCGTGTGCCTTTCTCGACACCTACGATCCGGCCACGGTCTTCAGTTCGATCGACCAGCAGGGCCGTTACGCCTACGGCAACCAGCCGCTCATCGCCCACTGGAACCTCGCGCGGCTCGCCGAGAGCCTCCTGCCGCTGGTGCATGCCGACGAGGATGCGGCGGTCGAGGCGGTGCGCGGCGTGCTCGACACGTTCCCGGCACGATGCGCACGGCACACGCTCGACGGCGCCCGTTCCAAGCTCGGCCTCTCGAGCGCGGAGGATGGCGATCAGTCGCTCTGGGACGACCTGCTCCGCTGGATGCACGCGACCCGTGCGGACTTCACGGCCACGCTCGCACGCCTGGCCGCGGAGGCCGGTCCATCCGTCGCCGATCCCGCCGGCGACCCAGAGCCTCGCGCGGGCGACCCTGAGGCCGCTGCGGCATTCGCCGCCTGGCGGGCGCGGTGGCAGGCGCGCCTGGCACGCGAGCGGGGTGGCCTCGAGGAAGCCGTCGGGGTGATGCGTCGGGCGAATCCGGTGGTGATTCCGCGCAACCATCGCGTCGAGGAGGCCCTCGCCGCCGCCGAGGCCGGTGACATCGGCCCGTTTCAGCGGCTGCTTGACGCGGTTCGCGCACCCTTCGAGGAGACGGCCGCCAACGAGCCCTATCGTGGCGGTCCGCCGGCAGGCTGCGGCCGATACCGCACGTTCTGCGGCACGTGAGGAACGCACACGGGGCGGGCGAGCATGGACACGCGGCCCGTCACGCCGGTCCGGACGACTCGAGCCGCTCCCAGCGCGCGTAGGCGTCGGCCAGCCGCTGTTCCACGTCGGCAAGGTGTGCGCGCTCGCGGGCCAGCACGTCCCCGGGCTGCCGGTAATAGTCGGGCATCTGCATCGCCTCGTGCCGCCGCGCGATCTCCTGCTCGAGCGACTCGATCACCGCCGGCAGGGCGGCGAGCTCCTGCTGCTCCTTGAACGAGAGCTTCGCCCGCCGCGGCGGGTCGGGCCTCTCCGCGG
>DNLZ01000466.1:3009-4712 GCA_003488325.1 Planctomycetaceae bacterium | reverse complement strand
TACTGGTTCGAAGCGGTCTGCGCGGGCCGGCTCGCCGATGCACGGTCCATGGCCATGGGTGAGGGGGATGGGGATGCGGACCGGGCTGCGGACGCGGTCGATACGGCGCTCGGCGAGTGCGGTGCGGACCGAGTGGACGTGCGCTGCCTCGGACCGGGAGACGTGCCCGAAAGCTGGCGGGTGCGTGCCACCGGCCGTGACGCCGATCTCGAACTCATCCTCGCCCGCCGCGTGAGGCGCGGGATGGAGCGTTGGCACGTCGCCGCATGCGAGCCGCTCACGCCGTCGTCGAACTGAAAGGTCTCACGGCATCGATCGAGCGGGCCCCCGCCCCGAGCATCACGAGCCGATCGAAGCCCAGGGCGACACCCACGCCGTCGGGCATCTGTGGGCCGTGGGCCGCCAGCAGCCGTGACGGGAGCGGCAGGACGGCGCGGTCATCGATCGCGCGGGAGTGGTTGGCCGCCTCGAGACGCTCCGTGACCACCCCGCGGCTGGTCTCCTCCACCCAGCCGTTGGCGAGTTCCACGCCCGAGAAGAAGAGTTCGAACCGTTCGGCCACGGCCGGTTCACGGGGATCCAGCCGGGCGAGCGCTGCCTGCGACGCCGGCCAGCGCTCGAGGAGCGTCGGCCGGGCATGGCCGAGGTGCGGCTGCACGGCCTCGGCGAGGAGCAGCTCGAAGCCGCGATCCCAACGCTGGTCCGCGCCTGTCGTCGTCGGCCGGGCGATGCCGAGACGGTCGAGGGCCATCTCGAGGTCGTGGGCCGTCGCAGCGAAGGGATCGACGCCGGCGTGTGCCATGAACGCCTCTCGACAGCCGAGCCGCTCGATGCCGTCGGTGCCGAGAACGTCGTGCGCGATCCGGTCGAGCAGATCGGCCGTGCCGGCGATGGTGGCACCGGGCTCGTACCATTCCAGGAGCACGAACTCGAGATCGTGATGGTCTCCGCGCTCGCCCGCGCGGAAGGCCCGGGCGAACTGATAGATCGGCCCGGAACCGAGCGGCAAGAGCCGCTTCATGAGGAGTTCCGGGCTTGCCTGCAGGTAGCGATCCTCGGTCCCCACCCGCACGCGAATCGGCTCGATGTGCGCCTCGGGCACGACCTCGGCCCCGAGGACCGGCGTGTCGACCTCGACGAACCCACGGGCGTCGAGGAGCGCGGCGACGGTGCGTCGGATCCGCACGCGCCGTTCGAGGAGATCCCGCAGCGTCATGCGCGAGTCCGTCCGTGCGTCACGCGTTCGCGGTCTTCCGCAGGCGGGAGGCTACCTCGCGGTAGACGAGCACCGGACAGGGCGCCTGCCGCACGATCGCCTCGGCGACGCTTCCCATCAGCAGCCGGAGCATGCCGGTGCGGCCGTGCGTGCCGAGGATGATCATCTCGGCCGCCTCCTCCGTCGCGATCCGCACCACTTCGGCGGCAGGGTCCCCCATCGTCATCCGATGCGCGAACGGGACCGACGGATCCTTGGGACGAACGTCCTCGAGCATCCGGAGAATGCGATCCGAACCCGGCTCCGGCAGCCCGTAGTAGAGTTCGCCGCCACCATACGCCAGGGGTGGCTCCTCGACGTGCACGATGAGCAGGCGGGCGCCCGACTGCCGGGCGAGCGCCTCGGCGTGCACGAGCGCGGCGTCACTCGCCGTGGAGAAGTCGGTGGGGAAGAGGATCGTCTTCTGGGCCATCTCGGTTTCTCCCCT
>DNLZ01000466.1:1502-2635 GCA_003488325.1 Planctomycetaceae bacterium | reverse complement strand
GCTCGACCGCCGCCGGGCACGACCATCCGGCGGCGTCGCACGGTTTTGCATCGTCATCCGCCTGGACACGCGGGTGGAGCCGTGGGCGGACCGGCGTCTGCATGCGTTCAGCGCAGCCGCATCCCCGGCAGCGCGCCCGAGTCGGGAGACAGGAGGTAGATGCCCGGTGCGCCCGCTCCGCTGGCCGCCGCGACCATGCCCTCGCTCAGGCCGAACTTCATCTGCCGGGGCGCGAGGTTGGCCACCACCACGACCAGACGTCCCACAAGAGAGGCCGGGTCGTGGAATCCCTTGATGCCGGCGAACACCGTGCGGGTGGCATCGCCACCGAGACTCACGGTCAGCCGGAGCAGCTTCTTGGCCTCCGGCACCTCCTCCGCGGCCAGGATCCGTGCGATCCGCAGGTCGATTTTCGTGAAGTCGTCGATCGTGCACTGCGGGGCAAGCGGTTCCGCCGCGAGGGCGTCACCCGGATCGGCAGGAGGCTCGGCTGCGCGGGATGCGTCGGCGGATGTGGGGTCGGCCATGGTGGAACCTCCAGTGTGGGTCGTGGACATCGCGCGGGCGGGGACGTGGGGAGCCGCTTCGGCGGCGGCCGCGAGGAGGGCGTCGAGCTGCTGCCGTTCGACGCGGCGCATGAGAGCCACGAACGTCGCCACGGGCAGGCCCACGAGCGGCGCCTGCGATTCCTCCCACGCGCGGATCGGACCGCCGACGAGTGCTCCGGCCTGCTCGGCGAGCCGGGGCAGGACCGGTGCGAGGTAGACGGCCACCTGCCGGAACAGATTGAGGGCGACGGTCGCGACGTCCTGAAGCCGTGCGGCGGCGTCGGCCCCCGCCTTCGCCAGCTTCCAGGGCTCCGTCCGATCGACGAATGCGTTGGCACGGTCGGCGGCCAGCATGATCACCCGCATCGCCCGCGCGGTGTCGCAGGCCTCGTACGCCGCCGCGATCTCCGCACCGTCGGCCGCGGCGCGAGCGAAGAGGCCCTCGTCGTCCGGGTAGCGGGCCGACAGCCCCGTGTCGGCGAGCCAGCGTGCCGTGCGACTGGCGAGATTGACCACCTTGCCGACGAGGTCGGCGTTGACCTTGGTCGCGAACTCGTCGAGGTTCAGGTCGATGTCGTCGATTCC
>DNLZ01000466.1:451-1128 GCA_003488325.1 Planctomycetaceae bacterium | reverse complement strand
GTGCGCGCCCGCAGGAACGTGCCGCGGCTCTTCGACATCTTCTGGCCGTTCACGGTGAGGAAGCCGTGCACATGGACCCGCGTGGGCAGCGCGAGGCCGGTCGCCTCGAGCATCGCCGGCCAGAAAAGCGTGTGAAAGTAGGTGATGTCCTTGCCGATGAAGTGGTGGATCTCCGCGGTCGGCTGCACGCGCTCTCGGCCCCACCAGTCGGCGAATGACTCGCCGTGCGCGGCGCACCACTCCGCGGTCGCGGCGAGGTACCCGATCGGTGCGTCGAACCAGACGTACCAGAAGTGTCCCGGGGCGTCGGGGATCTCGAACCCGAAGTAGGGAGCGGGTCGGGACACGTCCCAGTCACGCAGCGGCTCACCGAGGAAGTGGCCGGCGAGGTAGTTGGCGATCGGACCATCGACGGCCCCGGATGATCGAGTCCACTCCGCGAGGAACGCATGCAGCGGTTCGAGCCGGACGAAGAGGTGGGGGGCCGACCGCACGGTGGGGCGCGTGCCGGAGAGCGTGCTCACCGGATCGACGAGGTCGGCCGGGGTGTAGGCCGCCCCGCACCGCTCGCACGAGTCGCCGTACTGGTCCCCGGCACCGCACTTCGGGCATGTTCCCTTCACGAAGCGGTCGGCGAGGAAGACGCCTGCCTGCTCGTCGAAGAGCTGCTCGACGTC
>DNLZ01000466.1:0-129 GCA_003488325.1 Planctomycetaceae bacterium | reverse complement strand
GCCGCGACGAGGTTCCGCTCGCGGAGCGTCGCCCAGATCTCGCCGCACAGCCGCCGGTTCGCGGGGCTGTCGGTCGACCCGTAATGGTCGAAGGCGATCTGGAATCCGGCGAAGTCGGCGAGGTGCGCG
>DNLZ01000239.1:15020-17118 GCA_003488325.1 Planctomycetaceae bacterium | reverse complement strand
GAGCGACGACCGGATCGCCGATTCGGCCGGCAGCCTGCTCCCGCGCGACCTGCTACACTGCGAGCGGGCGAGGCGGCCCCCGGAAGCAGCAGACGGCGATGGTCCGGCCCCCGTCCCCCACCGCGTGCGCACCGGTCATCATCCCCGGGACGGTCGCGCCATCCGCCGGTGAACCTCCCGTCGGCGGCGGCGACCTCGCCGGATGGTGTGCGCGGGCGGGTCTCGATGACCACGGCTCCGCCGCGCGGAGTCTCGCGGCCCTCGGTTCGCATGGCCTCACGGCCGATCTCGTCGCGACGCTCTGCGAGCGACTCCCCCCCTTGCTGCACGGGCTCGGCGATGCGGACCGCGTGCTCGTCGCACTCGAACGATTCATCGGAGCGGTCCGCAGCCCACTCGCGACGGGTGCCCTGTTCGAGCGGGATCCCCGTGCGCTCGAGACGCTGCTGCGTCTCTTCGCCGCGAGCCCGTACCTCGCCGAGGTGACCATCGGCGATCCCGAGGCGTGGGAACGGGTGCGGGTCGATCAGGGACGCCCGGAGAAGCGCGAGGCGCTCGCGGCGAGCCTCGCGACGGAACTCGGCGGGGCCGCCGATACCGACACCGTGATGCGTGCGCTGCGGCGGTTCAAGCGGCGGCAGATGCTGCGGATCGCGTACGGCGACATCGTGGGCGGGCAGCGGTTCGAGACGGTCGTCACCCAGCTGTCGCACGTCGCCGACTGCATCGTGCAGGCCGCCGTGCGGACGGCGGTCGAGTCGGTCGCCCTGCGGCGGGGCAGGCCGATCGACGAGGCATCCGGCGGGCCCGCGACGATCGCGGTGATCGCGCTGGGAAAGCTCGGCGGCGGGGAGCTGAACTACTCGAGCGACATCGACCTCGTCTTCGTGCACTCCGCGGAGGGACGGACCGCGGGCCCGAGGGCGTGCACGAATCGGGAGTTCTTCGAGCGGGTCGTCCAGGAAACCGTACGCCTCGTCGCGGAGCCGACCGACCTCGGCATCTGCTACCGGGTCGACCTGCGGCTGCGGCCCCATGGCGGCGCCGGTCCGGCGTCGCTGGCCCTGGAACCGATGCTGCACTATTACGATCGGCAGGGACGCACCTGGGAGCGACAGGCGTGGGTGAAGGCCCGCTGCGTCGCGGGTGACGAATCGCTGGGGAACCGACTGCTCCGCGAACTCGAACCATGGGTCTACCGCCGCTGGCTGACCCGGGCCGACATCAGCGGCATCCGCGCGCTCAAGCGTCGGATCGAGCAGCGTGCGGCACGCGAGGGGGACGACGCGGCCGACGTCAAGCACGGCCGCGGCGGGATCCGTGACGTCGAGTTCACGATCCAGTTCCTGCAGCTGCTCGGCGGCGGCGACACCCCCAGGGTGCGCACCGGGGCGACGCTCGAGGCGATCCGCCGCCTCGCGGAAACGGGAGGACTCACCGATCAGGAGCGGGAGATTCTGGAGCGGACCTACACCCTGCTGCGCACCGTCGAGCACCGCCTGCAGGTCCTCTACGACCGCCAGACCCACCGCCTGCCGACGGATGACGCCGAGTTCGGCCGGCTCGCCGCCCGCGCCGGCTACGGATGCGGCCCGCAGGCGAGTGCCCGACTGCACGAGGACCTCGCCGCGGCGTCCGACGTCAACCGCCGCATCCTCGACCATCTCCTGCACGACGCGTTTCCGGACGACGTGGCACCCGAGCCGGAGGTCGACCTCGTGCTCGACCCGGCCCCATCCGCCACGTTCGTCCACGAGGTGCTCTCCCGGCACGGATTCCGCGACATCGCGGGGGCACACCGCGGCCTCGTCGCGCTCGCCGAGGAAAAGGTTCGGTTCCTGTCCTCGCGGCGCTGCCGCCACTTTCTCGCGGCGATCGCGCCGCGGCTGCTGGCCGCGATCGGGCGCACGCCGGAGCCCGACGCGACCCTGATCAACCTCGTCTCCGTGAGCGACTCGCTCGGGGGGAAGGGCGTGCTCTGGGAACTGTTCAGCTTCCATCCACCGTCGCTCGACCTCACCGTGCGGCTCTGCTCGTCGAGCCCCTTCCTGGCGCGGCTGCTCGTGGGGAACCCGGGCATGATCGACGAGCTGCTCGA
>DNLZ01000239.1:10641-14623 GCA_003488325.1 Planctomycetaceae bacterium | reverse complement strand
GAGCCGATGCTGCACGCGTTCAAGGCGTCGCAGCAGCTGCGGGTGGGCGTTCGCGACGTGCTCGGACGGCAGGACATCGACGAGACCACCGCCGCCCTGTCCGCGATCCCGGAGGCGCTGCTCCGCCTCGTCGTCGCGCACGAGGAGCGAAGGCTCGTCGCGCGGCTCGGCGCGCCGATGGCGGCTGCGACGGGTGAGCCGGCCGGGCCGATCGTCCTGGCGATGGGCAAGTTCGGCGGCCGCGAGATGAACTACGCGAGCGACGTGGACGTGGTGTTTCTCTACGACCACGATGGCATGTCGTTTCGCCACAGCCCGCGCGGCAGCGCGGAGGGGACGACGAACGCACACTTCTTCGCCGAGCTGGCCCAGCGCGTCGCCCGCACGTTCAACACGCTCGGACCCCGGGGTCGGCTCTACGAGCTCGACTCCCGGCTGCGCCCGAGCGGCCGGAGTGGGCCTCCGGCGGTGTCGCTCGCCGAGTTCGCCCGCTACCTCGCCCCGGACGGACCGGCGGCGGTGTGGGAACGCCAGGCGCTCGTCAAGGCGAGAATCGTCGTGGGCGGGGAGGCCGCCTCGGCGGCGCTCCGCGAGATCATCGACCACGCCGTCTACGGCCGCACCTGGTCGGCCGCCGAGATCGAATCGATCCGGCAGATGCGGTACCGCATGGAGGAGGGCGCGCGGGCGACCAACCTCAAACGCGGCCCGGGAGGCGTCGTGGACATCGAGTTCATCGTCCAGGCGCTCCAGCTGGTGCACGGCCAAACGCTGCCGTGCCTGCGGACACCCGAAACGCTCGCCGGACTCGTCGCCCTGCACGCCGCCGGGCTCGTCCACGACGAACGCTTCGATTTTCTCCGCCGCGCCTACCGCACGCTGCGCACGATCGAGGGCCGGCTGCGCCTCCTCGATGCCGCGGCCCGCCACGACTTTCCCGCCGCCCCGCCGGAGCAGCGGCGACTCGCACATCTGCTCGGGCACGAGCGGCCCGATCGCCTCGTGGCCGAGGTGCAGGCCCTCACGGCGCGAACCCGCGCCGAGTTCGAACGCGTCTTCAACGAAATCGGTTGTCGCCTCGGTGAGCCGGCAGGGACCGGCCAGCCCCGGTGAGCGGACGCGGGCCCGCTCACACGATCCTCACCGCTCGGCACCGATGGCGGGCGTTCCCCGGCCCAAACTGGCCTTGCTCCGGCGAGGGGGGCGACGCGATCCTCCTCGCGTCCCGGGGAAGGTCCGTCCCATGCGCCCGCCGCGTTCGATCGTCATCGTCAAGCTCTCCGCGATCGGCGACGTCATCCACGGCATACCGACCGCCGTGGCACTGCGTCGCGCGTTTCCGGCCGCTCGGATCGGCTGGGTCGTCGAGGGCCGCTCGGCCGACGTGCTCGCCGGTCATCAGGCGATCGACCATCTCTTCCGGCTGCCACGCCGCTGGCTCACCTCGCCACGCACGGTGCTGCGGCTGCGGCGCCAGCTGCGCTGGTTCGGCGCCGACGTCGCGCTCGATCTGCAGGGACTGCTCAAGAGCGGCGTCGCCACGCTGCTCTCGGGCGCCCGCACGCGGATCGGCCACACCCGGCCCGCCTCGCGGGAGCATGCCTGGCTCGCCTACACGCATCCCGTGAAGGCCGGATCCGCACACATCGTCGATCGCGGCTGCGACTTGCTCGCCGCGCTCGGACTCTCGGTCCCCGCGCCGGCGTTCGAGATGCCACACTGGCCCGTGAGCCGCGAACGCGTCACGAGGTGGCTCGACGCGCTGCGGCTCCCGGCCCCGCCCGTCCTGCTCAACCCGGGGGCTGGCTGGGCGTCGAAACGCTGGCCCGTCGACCGCTTCGCGGCGACCGCGCGGGCCCTGCACCGGAGGCACGACCAGCCGACGATCGTGGTGTGGGGCGGCGCCGAGGAACGCGCACTCGCCGAACAGATCGCCGCCGAATCGTTCGGCGCCGCGCTCGTCGCCCCCGAGACGTCGCTGCAGGACCTCGGCGAGCTGTGCCGACTGGCGCGGCTTCTGATCTCGGGTGACACCGGACCGCTCCATCTGGCCGCCGCCGTCGGCACACCCTGCGTCGGCCTCTTCGGCCCCGTGCCGGCCTCCCGAAACGGCCCGTACGGCACCACCCATTCGTGCGTCGAACCGCCGTCCGCACTCCGCCCCGCCTGGGCCGATCGCAAGACCGACCGTGTCTCGATGACGGGCATCGACGTCGAGCGGGTCGTGACGGCGGCGGAGTCGATCCTCGCGAGGAGCCACGCGGCCTGAACCGGGTATACTGACGACGTCGGTTCGCCCTCGGGAACGCGTGCGTCACCGCCATGGCCCGTCGCCGTCGCAATCCGTTTTACGCCGTGCTTGGGATCGTGGGTTTCGCCTTCACGATCACGGCCGTGAGCTACTGTCTGGCGGTGCTCCGGCTCGTCCGTCCGGCGACGCTCGTGTCCACCGCGGGCGTTCATCCGCTGCATGCCCTGATGGATCGCCACGGGGCGGGCATCCTCGCGGCCGAGCTGCTCCTGCTCGCGGTCGCCACGGTGGGGGCCGTCTGGCTCGATCACGTCGAGGGGGAGCGCATCCTCGCAGCCCGACGCGCCGAGCGGAATGGTCGTCGGGTGATCGATCAGCCCCCTCCCGACGGCACGACGGACGGGTCTGCGGACGGATCGCCGCCGTGACGGCATCGGCCGCGGACCGAATCCGCCGGCTGCGGGAGCGGATTCGGCACCTCGATCGCCTCTATTACGTCGAGGCCACCCCCGAGGTCACGGATCTCGAATACGACCGCCTCGTCGCCGAACTGCGGAGCCTCGAGGACCGCCATCCGGAGCTCGTGACCGCGGACAGCCCGACGCAGCGCGTCGGTGACGAGCCGCTCGACTCGCTGCGACCGGTGCGCCATCGCGTGCCGATGCTGTCGATCGACAACGCCTACGATGCCGAAGAGATCGCGGCGTGGGGCCGACGGGTCGAGAAGCTGCTCGACCTCGATGCGGCCGCGGACCCGGTCGAGTGGGTCCTCGAGCTGAAGATCGACGGCGTCGCCGTTTCCCTCACCTACGAACACGGGGTGCTGGCACTGGGTGCCACGCGCGGCAACGGGATGGTCGGCGACGACATCACGCACAACGTGCGCACGATCCCCGGCGTGCCCCTGCGGCTCGAGCTCGACGACCCGCCGGCGACGGTCGAGATTCGCGGCGAGATCTACATGGCGAATTCCGACCTCGTCGCGCTCAACGAGCGCCAGGCGTCCGCGGGACTCGCGCCGTTCGCCAACACGCGCAACGTCGCCGCGGGCAGCATCCGCCTCCTCGACCCGAGGGAGTGCGCCGCCAGACCGCTGCGCTTCCTGTGTCACGGCATCGGCGACGCCGCGGCGGTCGGCGTCACCTCCCAGGCCGACCTGCTCACGTGGGCGCAGCGCGCGGGCCTGCCCGTCGCGCCCCATACCGACGTCTTCCGATCGCTCGACGCCCTCGTCGAGCGCGGAACCGAGCGGATCGAGCAGCTCCACACGCTCGACTTCGAGGTGGATGGCTTCGTGGTGAAGGTCAACGCGTTCAGCCAGCAGGTCCGGCTGGGCACGACCGCGAAGAGCCCCCGTTGGGCGATCGCATGGAAGTTCGAGAAGTTCGAGGCGACCACCCGGCTCGCCGGCATCCGGGTGCAGGTCGGACGCGGCGGCACCGTCACACCGGTGGCCGACCTCGAGCCGGTCGAGCTCGCGGGCACGATCGTGCGGCGGGCGAGCCTGCACAACGCCGACGAGGTCGCGCGGAAGGACGTGCGCGTCGGCGACGTCCTCGTCGTCGAGAAGGCGGGCAAGGTGATCCCCCACGTGGTGCGCGTGGAGAAACACCTGCGCACCGGGAGGCTGCCGGCGTGGCAGCCGCCGACGCATTGCCCGGAATGCGACACGCCTCTCGTCCGTGATCCGGACGGGGTCTTCATCCGCTGCCCGAACGTCGACTGTCCCGC
>DNLZ01000239.1:7551-10265 GCA_003488325.1 Planctomycetaceae bacterium | reverse complement strand
CTCGGCGACAAACTCGTCGAGCAGCTGGTGGCCACGGGGCTGGTGACGAGCTACGCCGATCTCTACGCCCTCACCCCCGAGCGCCTCGAGCCGCTGGAACGCATGGGCCGAAAATCGGCCGAGGCCCTCGTGCAGCAGATCGCCGCCAGCCGCGACCGGGGTCTCGTTCGCGTGCTCAACGCGCTGGGCATCCGTCACGTCGGACCCCGCGTCGCCTCCCTGCTCGCACGTCGCTTCCCCTCGATCGAATCGCTGGCCGACGCCTCGGAGGACGCCCTCGCCGCAACGCCCGAGATCGGTCCGGTGATCGCGCGGAGCGTCCGGGAGTGGTTTTCCGGAGACGAGGGTCGACGCACCGTCCGGGGCCTGCGGGCGGCCGGCGTGCGGCTCGACGTTCCGGACGCGGAGCGCGGCGGTCGCGACGGGCCACTGACGGGTCGCACGCTGGTGGTCACGGGCACGCTCGAGGGCTACTCGCGGGAGGAGGCCGAGGAGGCGATCCGACAGGCCGGCGGGCGCGCGGCGGGCAGCGTGTCGAAGAAGACCGACTATCTCGTGGCCGGCGCCGAGGCGGGCAGCAAGCTCGACAAGGCACGCACGCTCGGCGTTCCGGTCCTCGACGAGGCCGCGTTCACGCGGCTCCTTCGCGGCGGGTGACGGCGTGCGATGGCGACGCCGCCGCACCCCACGCCAGCCCGGTGAAGGGCACGGCGAACACGGCCATCGCGAGTCCCCAGAACGGCTCTCCGACCAGCACGCCGACGGCGGGCCAGGCCACGAGCCCGAGCCGCGCGATCGCGGGCCGCACGGCCGATGCCCAGAGGCCGACGGCGAACGCCGCTTCGAAGGCCGGGATCGCATGTGTGGCGAGGTTCATGAGATACGTCGATCCCGCGTAGGCGGACGTCAGGTCGACGACGCGTGACTCCGCCCGGGCCGCCAGCCACCAGGCCGCGGTGCCATCCCACCACACGTCCCCCTTGAGCTGGGCGATCGCCGCGGCGAGTGCGATCACGCTGGCGTGCACCTGAAGCAGGCCGGTGGCGACCCGCGCCCGCCAGGATGGCACAGGGGGGGCGATCGCGGCGGAGGCGACACGGCCTCGACCCGCGAGGACGCGGTCGAGCGACAGGGCGCGGGTCGCCGGCGCGACCGCGGTGCACCACGTGAGGATGACGACGCAGTCGTCGGCCGGACCGGCGAGCATCGGAGCGCGATGCAGGAGAAGCGCCAGCGAGCAGGCCGCCGTCACCGCCACGACCGTCCCGCCCGCTCCGACCACGAGCGCGGCGAACGAGGCGACGGCGATCGCCCAAACGCCACGCGGCCCGAGCGCCGCGTCGACGACCGCCAGCCAGGCGCCATCGCCGCGTGAGACCCATGCGGCGGCGGACGCGGGCGTGACGAGACCTTCCGGTCCGCACCACCGGCCGAGGTCCGCCTGCCAGCTCCAGAGCAACGCCAGCCCGAGCAACCCGACGAGGATCCGCACGAGCGCGAGCGGACGTGGATCGGTCGGTTCGAACCAGAATCGCATCCACGCGGCGCCGACCCCGCCATCGTCCGGTGCCGGCGCGGGGGCGGCAGGTCCGCTCATGGCCGCGACTCCGCCCCATCCGCCGGATCACGACGCGGCACGACGATGGGCGCCACCGCCCCGGCGGGCTCATCGCGGATCAGCTGCACGTCGCCGTCGATCTCCCGCACGCGCGCCGCGAACGCCTCGTCCAGCCGCCCCGGATCGACGCCTCCCACGTCCGCACGAGCCCGCCGCAGCACGCGGAGGCGCACGTCGGGGCCGAACGCTTCGAACATCGCGGCCGCCACGTCGGCGGCGACGCGCGCGGTGCGATCCGGATCTCCGCCCGTCTCGGTGATGGCACGGGCGAGGCGTCGCCAGCGTCGTGCCCGCTCGCCCGCCATGTCGGCGGGAAAACGCAGCCGTGCCGCCGGGTCGCCGAAGGGCGCGACCTCGAGCACATGATCCGCGTCCTCGGGCAGTCCGTACGTGAACGGATAGTCGAACCCCAGATCGAGCCACGGCGGCGCGAGGACGGGCGTGAAGATTTTCCCCTTGATCGTGCGCACGAGCAGCGAGGCACCGCTACTCGTGTTGCCGATGACGCACAGCGCGAGGCCGAAGAGGTAGATGGCCAGCGCGAACGTCACGGCGGCCCGCACCGGCTCGGCCGCAGCCCCGGGGAGTGCGCCCGTCGACGCATCGACAGCGTGACTGGCTCGCGGTGGCATGGCAGGTCCGAGGACGCGTCGCGGGGCCGACGAGGAAGAATCGCGTTGACACGCGCGATCCAACCCCGATAATTATGCTTCGGACAGCGGGCGCCGCGACTGCGAGCCCGACTCGAGCCCCAACTTCGCGGGGGATTAGCTCAATTGGGAGAGCGTCTGGCTGGCAGCCAGAAGGTCAGGGGTTCGAATCCCCTATCCTCCATTCCTGCGGGGGCCGAGATCGCGTGGGCGGGCGGGGAGTTCGTGCCCCGTTGCGACCTGGCCGTACCGGTCGGTGATGCGGGATTCGTGCTCGGCGCGACGGTCACCGAGCAGTTGCGCACCATCCGGGGCCGGCTCTTCCTCCCGACGGAGCATGGCGAGCGACTCGTCGCGTCGCTCGCGGCCGTGGGGATCGAGCCGCCGGAGTCGCCGACAGGTCTCGTCGAGGCGGCAGCCGAGGTGGCATCGCACAACCACCGCCT
>DNLZ01000239.1:0-7145 GCA_003488325.1 Planctomycetaceae bacterium | reverse complement strand
CGGCCGGCCGTGGGCGGCCATCCACTCGTTTCCGCTCGCCTTCCGCTCGTGGGCCGCCGCGTACGAGCAGGGCGTCGCGCTCCGCACCGTCTCCGTCCGGCAGGTGCCCGAGGCATGCTGGCCGCTCCACGCCAAGGTGCGCAGTCGACTCCACTATTACCTCGCCGATCGCGAGGCGCACGCCGCCGAGTCCGGCGCGCGAGCCGTCCTCGCCCATGCTGACGGGCGGATCAGTGAGACCTCGACCGCGAACGTCGCGATCGTGCAATCGGGCGTCGTGATCACGCCCCCCGCCACCGACGCGCTGCCGGGCATCAGCCTCGCCTTCACGCGCTCGCTCGGCGAGCGGGCCGGCATCCCCTGGGAGTCCCGCTCCCTCACCGCCGACGACCTCGCGACCGCGGACGAGATCCTGCTGACGAGCACGCCGAGCTGCCTGCTGCCCTGCACGCGCGTGGACGGACGCCCGGTCGGCGGCGGATCACCGGGAGACGTCTACCGCACGCTTCTCGAGGCATGGAGTCGGGCCGTCGATCTCGACATCGCGAAGCAGGCCGCCCTGGCGGCGGGCATCCACACCGCGCCGGCCCGCTGAGCGACACCTTCGTTCGAGGAACCATCCGTGAAGAACGGCACGCTCGAGGCTCCGGAGACCGTCCAGTACACGGTGCGGCACACGACCACCTACCGCTATTCCGAGGCGGTGCCGGTGTGTCACAACGAGATTCACCTCGTGCCGCGGGCGCTGCCGCGGCAACGGGTCATGGAGACGGCGCTCGTCGTGGAGCCCGCGCCGGCGGGCGTCTCGTCATCGATCGACTACTTCGGCAACACCGTGGGATTTTTCTCGATCGAGGAGGCCCACGAGCAGCTCGTCGTCGCGGCCTCGAGTCGCGTGGCGGTGGACACGCCTCCGCCCTGGACGGACCTGCCCGACATCCCGTGGGAGCAGGTGCGGAACGCCATGGGCGGGCCGCCGCGCGACGTGACGGTCATGGCACGGGAGTTCGTGTGCGAGTCGCCACTCGTGCGTTCGGCATCCGCCCTCGCCGAATGGGCATCGAGCTCGTTCGCTCCCGGCCGGCCGTGGGCGGACGCCCTCCTCGACCTCACCCGCCGCATCCATCGAGACTTCGTCTACGATCCGACCGCCACGACGACGAGCACGCCGGTCGAGGACGTCTTCGCGTTGCGCCGCGGTGTCTGCCAGGACTTCGCGCACCTCCAGATCGCCTGCCTCCGGTCGCTCGGCCTCGCAGCCCGCTACGTCAGCGGCTACCTCTGCAACGAGCGGCGGGTGCATGGCTCGACCGGCGAAGGCGCCAACGATGCCGGCATGGTCGGGGCCGACGCCTCGCACGCGTGGCTCGCCTGCTGGGGTGGTCCCGAGATCGGGTGGATCGACGTCGATCCCACGAACGACTGCCCGGCGGGCGTCCTGCATGTGACCGTCGCGTGGGGACGCGACTACGGCGATGTCAGTCCGGTGAAGGGCGTCTGCGTCGGCGGGGGCACGCACGTGATGGACGTGGCCGTGCACGTGCGTCGGACGGCGTGAGGCGCGCCGACACCCCGACGCGATCGACGCCGCGGATCAGTCGATGTGCGCGAGATCGCACAGGAGGCTCGCCGCGACGGCGGGCGGGCAGCTCCAGACGAGGAAGAACAACGACTCCCGCGCGAGCCGTTCGGCCGGGTGACCGCGCACGAAGCCCGCCCCCTTGGCCGCCGTCAGGGCGGCCTGCGCCGAACGCGTCACGAGGCCGTTGGCATCGCCCCGCAGGCGGTCGCGCGCGGCGACCTCGATCCCATTCACGGCGGCCTCGTGGAGTCGCCCGGTCAACGCCGCCGCCTCCGCCGCGAGGCTTTCGGCGATCGCGCGCAGATGGGGACGCGTGTCCCCCTCGGCCGTGATGAGCCGCACGGCAGCCCGCGTGACGCCGAGGGCCAGCGCCGTGGTCGCCAGGCCGCCGGATCGCGGGGCGTCCGCTGCGGCGACGATCACCGCGGCGGGCCGCACGCACTCGAGCCGCACCGCGGACGTACGGCTCGCCGAGAGTGCGAGCATTTCCATCGGCGGCTCGATCGAGAGGCCGGCAGCCGGGACCGGCACCACGAAGAACAGCCGCTCTCCCGCGGCTGTCGAGGCACCGGTGACGATCGTGTCCGCCTCATCGGCGCCGGTGACCCACGGACAGAGGCCGTCGAGTCGCCATGCGTCACCCTCCCGGGTGGCTTCGAGCACCGGCCTCCCGACGTGCTGGCGGCTCGTCGTGATCTGGGACACACCCACGGTGGTGAACGCCTCGCCCCGGGCGAGCGGCGGCAGGTAGAGCCGACGCACGTCCAAGGCGGCCGTCGCGATGACCCTGACAGCGGCCGCCCACTGCGACATCACGAGCGCGGTCGTCAGACATTCCTCGGCGACCATCGTGAGCAGTTCGAGAAGCCGCCACTCGCCCGCCGCGCTGCCGCCGACGTCGGCCGGTACGAAGGCGCCGAGCACCCCGCTCTGCGCGAGCGATTGCATCGCCCCGCTCGACCAGGGGCCTTCGACGGCCGTCCTCCCGGCGACGGCGCGGAGCGATGCTGCCACCTCGGCCATCGTGCTCGCATCGGGCGGCGCGGATCGGGGGGTGATCATGGGTTCCATGGGTTCCACGCCGAGGTGCCGGGACGGGTCCGAACGAGCGTGGCGGCCGACGCGGTGCGCCCGTGGCCGCGCGGCATCGAGCCGCTTCGTCGATTCGAAAGCGTCCGGGATACCGCCGTGTATACTGCCGCCACTTCTGGCAGGCGACCTCCTCCCCTCCTCCCCACGTCCGGAGCCCCACCATGAGCCGCGCAGAAGAAGCCCCCGCCGCCATCGCCACCCCCGCCTCGAACGGCGTCGGCCCCGTCGTCGGACCGCTCGCACCGCCGCGTCTCGACGAGCTTTCACCCCAGAATCTCTACGCCAAGTGCCGCGCGCTCGCCCACAACCTCTGGTGGAGCTGGCATCCCGAGGTGACCAACCTCTTCCGCGAACTCGATCCGGTGCGCTGGCGGCAGCTCGACCACAACCCGATCGCGCTGCTCGCCGAGTTCACGCCGGAACGGCTGGAGAGCCGGGCGGCCGAGCTCGTGCTCTACAGCCGCATCAACCAGGCGTACCGCAGGCTCAAGGAGTATCTGGCGGGTGAGAACACCTGGTGCACCGTGCACGCGGGCGTGCTCGGCTCGAAGCCCGTCGTCTACTTCTCGGCCGAATTCGGCATCCACGAGTCGGTGCCGGTCTACTCGGGCGGCCTCGGCGTGCTCGCGGGAGACCACATCAAGAGCGCCAGCGGGCTGGGGATTCCGCTGATCGCGGTGGGGCTTTTCTACAACCAGGGTTACTTCCGCCAGCAGCTCGACATCGACGGCTACCAGCACGAGGAGTACCTGCAGACCCGCGTCGACGCGCTGCCGATCGAGCCGGCGATCGACGTGCATGGCAAGCCCATCCACGTGCAGATGGACACGCGGAGCGGCGTGCTCCACGCGAAGGTGTGGAAGATGGCGGTCGGGCGTGTGAGCCTCTACCTGCTCGACTCGGACGTCGAGGGCAACTCGCCCGAGGATCGACTGCTGACGAGTCGCCTCTACGGCGGTGACAACCGCGTGCGGATCCGTCAGGAACTGATCCTCGGGGTCGGCGGCGTCAAGGCGATCCGGGCGATGGGCATCGTGCCGGGCGTCTATCACCTCAACGAGGGCCACTCGGCCTTCGCCACCCTGGAGGCGGTGCGTGGCCGCATGGAGCGGGACGGCTATCCGTTCGACGACGCCGTCCGCCGGGTCGCCCGACAGACGGTCTTCACCACGCACACGCCCGTGCCGGCCGGACACGACCGCTTCGACGCGGGCCTGATGGAGGAGCACCTCGGACCGACCCGCGACGCGATGGGCATCTCGCACGACCAGCTCATGGGTCTGGGACGGGTCGAGCCCCACAACCACTCAGAGCCCTTCTGCATGACGGTGCTCGGGCTCAAGATGTCGCGACGTGCCAACGCGGTGAGCGCGCTGCACGGCCACGTCAGCCGGCGCATGTGGGCGAACCTCTGGCCGTGGCGGGTCGAGGAGGAGGTGCCGATCGGCCACATCACCAACGGCGTGCATGTGCCGAGCTGGCTGTCGTGGCAGATGCTCATGCTCTACGACCGCATCTTCCCGGCGAACTGGTTCCGGCGGATGGGCGAGCCGGACATCTGGCAGAAGATCCACGAGTGCGATCCCGGCGAACTGTGGGAGACGCACTACGCCCTCAAGAACCTGCTCCTGCAGTTCGTGCGCCGGCGGCTCGCCCGGCAGTGCCGGCGACGCGGCGAATGCGACGAGGCCGTGGAGATGGCCCGCACGGTGCTCGACCCCAACGTGCTCACGATCGGATTTGCCCGACGGTTCGCCACCTACAAGCGGGCCGATCTCGTGCTGGCCGACCTCGATCGCCTCCACGCGCTCATCAGCGATCCGAGGCGACCGATCCAGATCATCTTCGCCGGCAAGGCCCATCCCGCCGACGAGCCGGGCAAGTCGCTCATCCGCCGGATCGCGAACCTGCGCAACGACCCACGATTCGCCGGTCGCGTGGTGTTCGTCGAGGATTACGACATCAACGTCACGCGGCACATGGTGCAGGGCGTGGACGTCTGGCTCAACAACCCGCGTCGCCCGCTGGAGGCATCGGGGACGAGCGGCCAGAAGGTCGTGCTCAACGGCGGCCTCAACTGCTCGATCCTCGACGGCTGGTGGGCCGAGGCGTTCGACGGTCGCAACGGCTTCGCCATCGGTCGCGGAGAGACGCACGCCAACGACGAGATCACCGACCGTCGCGACGGCGAGGCGCTCTACCAGGTGCTCGAGAAGGAGGTCATCCCGCTGTTCTACGACCGCGACTCCGACGGCCTGCCGCGCACGTGGATCAAGATGATGATGAACTCGATCAGTTCGCTGGCCTGGCGGTTCAGCGCCCATCGCATGGTGATGGATTACGCCCGGGCCTGCTACGTGCCGGCCGCCGGTGGCGTGTCGTGCGACATGGCAAGCCGGTGACTTCACGCTGTGCGAGGCACCGGGCGGGACTGCCCACGCCCTGAGAGCCGGCGTACGTCGACGAGCGCAGTCAGGATGCCGGAGCGAGGAGGCGTCGAGTGAGCGGAGGCCTGGAGGGCCGGAGCAAACGTCCGGCGACGGGGCGTGGGCAGTCCCCACCCTCGCTGGACGTGGCCGAAGGTGGTACGGCGCGGAGCGTCAGTCCTCGACGACACGCTTCCCGCGGAGGAGATGGTGGTAGTGCTGCGCGAAGCGATGGGCCTCGTCACGCACGTATTCGAGGAGCCGCAGGGAGTAGGAGTCGCGGGACAGCCGCAGCGGCTCGGAGCGGCCCGGCACGAAGACCTCCTCCTCCCGCTTCGCCAGGGAGATCAGACACGGCGGCTGCACGCCCAGGGCCTCGACCGCCTCGAGGGCCGCGGAGAGCTGCCCCTTGCCACCGTCCACGAGGAAGACATCCGGCAGCGGCGCGCCGTCACGCACGAGCCGGGCGAACCGACGCGACACCACCTCGTGGATGCTGCGGAAGTCGTCGATGCCCTCGACGGTCCTGATCCGATACCGCTTGTACCCCGGCTTGAACGGCAGGCCGTCGATGAACTGCACGAGGCTCGCCACCGTCTCGTTTCCCGCGAGATGCGCGATGTCCACGCCCTCGATCACGCGCGGGGGACCGGCGAGGCCGAGCACCTTGGCGAGGCCCGCGAGCCCCTTCTTCGGGTCGACGAGAAAGACCTCGGGCTGGACGTGCTCCTCGAGATCGCCCCGCTCGGCGAGCGTCTCCAGGAGCCGGATCTCGTCGCGAAGCCGGGCGGCCCGCTCGAACTCGAGCGTCCGTGACGCCTCGAGCATCTCCGTCCGCATGTCGTCGAGAAGGCGGCGCTTGCCTCCCTCGAGGAAGGTCTTCAGGCGGCCGATGTCGCGGCGGTACTCGTCCTTGGAGATGCGCAGGTTGCAGGGGGCGGTGCACTGCCCGATCGAGGCGAGGAGGCAGGGGCGAAACCATCGCCAGCGCTCGTCGTCGGCGTCGATGTCGAGCGTGCACGTGCGGAACTTGAAGATCCGCTGCAGCACGACGATCGCACCCCGCAGGCTGCCGGCGCTCGTGAAGGGACCGTAGAGCTTCACCCCCTTCCGACGAGGCGTCCGCGTGAACTCGACCCGGGGATAATCCTCGTGGGTCGTGATCTGCAGGTAGGGAAACGTCTTGTCGTCCTTGAGGTCGGAATTGAACCGGGGCTGCACGTCCTTGACGAGCCGGCTCTCGAGCAGCAGGGCGTCGACCTCGCTCTCCGCCTCGAGGAAGTCGATGTCGCGAATCTCCGCGACGAGGTCGGCCGTCCGGCGATCCTCGGCGGCGGCCTTGAGAAAGTAACTGCCGGCCCGGGCCCGCAGATTCTTCGCCTTGCCGACGTAGATCACGCGGCCGGCGGCGTCCTTCATCAGGTAGACGCCCGGTGTCGTGGGAAACCCCTTCACCTTCTCTGCCGCCGCCGACCGGTCGCGTGCGGCCGCCGCGGCATCCGTGTCGGCCGGCGTCGTCTCAGCCGCCGGCACGGGACCGCCGAGCGACTCGCGCTCGGCGGCCGTCGCGGATGCCAGGGCTTCGTCGTCGGCATCAGGATCAGGCATCACGCCATGATAGACGCCCGGAGCGGATCCGACCCTTACGCGACGGTCTGCTCCGCCGACAACGCGTTGAGCGCGAGCCGGTTCCCGTTGACGGCGTCCACCACGCCCGACTGTGCCGCATTGAGCCGCAGCTGGAACTTTCCGGACTGGATCGGCAGTTCCGGCATCCGGATGTCGTAGGTACGACCATCGGATAACGGGGTGAACTCGATCCGCCCCACGTACCCCCTGAGCTGTGCGCTCGTGAACGGCAGGTTGAATCGCGGCGCACCGTCCGGCTGGCCCGAGAAGTACAGTCCACGGAGCCTTTCGGTGAAGCCGGTCACCGCTCGATCAAAGGTCACCCGGAACGAGTCGAGGCCCGTGAACGCGATGGACGCCGTGGGCTTCTGTCGGTCGAACGTGACCGTCGTCGATGCACTGCTGCCACTGGCAGC
>DNLZ01000092.1:1954-2552 GCA_003488325.1 Planctomycetaceae bacterium | reverse complement strand
CGCCTGCTCGACTCGCCGCCCGACGACGTCTCGCCGCTCTCCGGTCGCGACCTCGCCGCCGCGAAGGTGCGGCTGCTCTCGGTGATGGCGGGCGCCTTCACGCCCGTCGATGGCAAACGCCACGTGGAATACAACGTCGTGATCGACGTGCCGGCGGCACGGAAGGTCGCGGCGGAATGGCCCACGCCCATCCTCTGGAGCGGCTACGAGATCGGCATCGCGATGCCCTATCCGGCGGTGAGCATCGAGCGCGACTATCGCTGGGTGGCCCGGCACCCCCTGGCCGACTCCTACGTCGCCCACGAGCCACCCCCCCACGCCCGACCGACGTGGGACCTTACGAGCGTCCTCGCGGTGGTGCGGCCCGATCGCGGCTCCTTCGGCCTTTCGGCACCAGGCCGCGTCGTCGTGGAGGACGACGGCGGCACCCGGTTCATGCCCGATCCGGCCGGCACGCACCGCCATCTCACGGCCGACGCGATGCAGGCCGCGCGATGCGTCGAGCTGTTCGCGAACCTGTGCAGCGAGCCGATCGCCCGCGGTCGTTGAACGAGCGCATGTCCCACCCGGTGCCGCGCGTCACCCGCGGCGGCGAGCG
>DNLZ01000092.1:745-1577 GCA_003488325.1 Planctomycetaceae bacterium | reverse complement strand
GCCCCGATCCGCCACCACGCAGCCTCGAGCCACCCCGGAGCCGGTCCCCATGTCGCCACTGGTTCGCTCGTCGTCGATCGTCGCGGGCGTCGTCGGACTCGTGATCGCGGGCTGTGCCGAGCCGCCGGCCCCGTCGGCCACGCAGCCGCCAATCGAAACCCGGGAGACACTCCGCAAGACGACCCAAAACGTGCTCCCACTCTCGCAGGCGCTTGCCGAGGGAGGCGTGCTCGCCGAGACCTCCATCACGTCGTCGGGGCTCGAGGTCGCGGCCGATGCGTACCGCACGAGCGTGGGCAAGATCGGGGCGCTGGCGGTCACGCAGAAGATGCAGCTCCACCAGGCCGAACACGGAAGCATGCCGGCCACCTACGAGGAGTTCATGAGTCGCATCATCGCGCCCGGCGAGCCCGACGGCCTCGCCCTGCCGATGCTCCCCTACTATCAGGAGTGGGCCTACGATCCCGAGGCGAAGGCGGTCGTCGTCGTGGAGTTTCCGGCCAAGAAGGCCCAACGGCAGCAGGAAACGACCGGCGCCGCGGGGCTCTGACGCCCCCGGTCGCGTGACGGATGAACCATCCGACCAACGCCCTCACCGTCCTCGGGATCGAGCAGGGCCTGCGCGCGGCGGTGCCGGAGGCCGTCTTCGCCTCTCCGCGGGTGGTCCGCCGGATCATCCGGGCGGATCTCGACCTGCCGCTGCTGCTGGCCCGCGTGCCGCATCGCGAGAGCATCGCGATCTCGCCGGCCCGCCTGCTCGAACTGGCCGACGATGTGTGGGCCCTGCCCGAGCGGTGTCCCGACACGATCCTCCTGGTCGCCCGCCCCGATC
>DNLZ01000092.1:0-317 GCA_003488325.1 Planctomycetaceae bacterium | reverse complement strand
TTCGCGCGGCTCGTCCACGACGTCGGTGAGACCGCCTTCGACGAGGCACGCAGCGTCCTCGTGCAGGAGGGGCGCGTGCGCGAGGGGGACGGCACGCGGACGGTGCTCGCCGAATTCATCGCCGTGTTCCTCGAGTTCGTCGCGTTCGCACCCGACCTCCTGCCCGTCTGGTTTCCCGCGCTCGAGGATGGGCAGGGCCTGCGCGACCGCCTGGCGTCGCTCGTCGATGCCCCGGCGATTCTCGCGCGTACCCGCCCCGAGGGTCTGGCGGCGCACGGAGCCCGGCCCCCCGCGATCGACACCGCCGAGCCTTCCAC
>DNLZ01000404.1 GCA_003488325.1 Planctomycetaceae bacterium | reverse complement strand
CGGGCCCACCCGCTCGGTCGCGCGGCGGTCCGCCTCGGGCGCGTCGTGCCCGACCACCCCGGTGTCGTCTCGCTGGCCACGCGCGTCGGCGGCCGTCGGATCGTGCCGCTGCCGATCGGCGCCGACCTGCCGCGCATCTGCTGATCGGCGGGGGCCGTGGCCGGAGGAGCGGCCGCGAACGGCCCCACCGGCTCGCGACGGTCAGTGCCCCGCGAACCACGCGACGGTGGCGGCGATGGCGATGAGATAGGCCAGGGGAAAGGCCCAGCGGCAGGTGAGATCGATCCGCCGGGCGCGGCCGGTTTGTCCCTTCCGCACGAGCGAGTCGATGACGAGGCTCTGGGGAATCGTCGCCGACATCGTCACGAACGAGACCAGGAGCAGCGTGTCGGTGAACGTCAGGTACGACATCCGCGGCATGTGGTCGATCACCACGAATTGGTAGGCGACGATCGTCAGCACGCCGATGAACGAGACATTGAGCCGGTCGGACAGCGACTCGGGGTCGATCCAGAAGATCGACCAGATCATCGAGACGATCACGACCAGCGGAAAGAGCAGCTGCCAGACCAGCTGCCAACTCCGGCGCTCGAGGTGGATCGTCGCCACGAGCCGGGAGAACGTTCGTTGACCTGTCCCCGTGGACAGGAATGTCTCGTCCGCGGCCATCTCCAGGTGCCGGAGAATCCAGCCCGCGACGTTGACATCCTCGTTGCGACGAACGAGCTCGTCGGTCGTGTCGGTGTAGCGTTCATCGACCTCGAGCACGACGTCATCGATCGTGCTTCCGAACGGGAGGAGGATGGCCCGCAATCGCTGCTGGTCGAACGGGTAGTCGTGCAGCTGCATCGGGGTCTCGAGCCGCACGGTCCGCTGCTGCATGAGGCGCACTCCGCCATCCGGGGCGACTTCGATCGTGACGGCCGTGGTGTCGCCGAGGCTGATCTCGTTCACCAGCACCAGCTGAGGCCACCAGCCCGCGAAGACCTCGGCCACCTGGTAGCCGCCCTGGAAGAGTTTTCGCTCGGTTCCCTCGGCGGCTGCATCGAAGGCCAGCCGTGGATCGTGCCAGCTCGCGACCAGCGAGATCTTGGCCTCGAACGACTCGCTGACGTCGTCGATGTCGATGACGTCGACGATGAGGAGCGCGCACCGCACCCGAGTCGGTGACGCGGGAGGATTCGGCATGCCGGGCTCGATGGCCTCGGCCGCCGCGACGCACAGAAGCATGGCGAGGCCGACGACGCAGGCTGCCGCGCGGCGCGAGCGTGTCGTCATGAGCCTGTTCCAGGAAGGGTGCCCGGTCCTCCGCGGAGTCGACCGGCGAGATCGGCGCTCGGGCGCCGCGGCCAGGTGAGGCGTCGCGGTCGCCCGCCCGCGGGCGTCACCGCCGCGCGAGCGCGTCGCGGATCTCGCGGAGGAGCACGACATCCTCGGGCGTCGGGGGCGCCTGCTCGACCTTCTTCTCCTCGAACCTGGCCTTCGCGGTGTTCATGATCTTGATGACGATGAAGAGGGCCACGGCGACGAGCAGAAAATCGATGACCGACTGGATGAATGGTCCGTAATTGAGGATGGCGTAGTCCTGGAAGGCCATCTCGGGCTTGCCGTCGACCATGACCATCGTGCCGTCCGCGTTGAGCTTGGGCGACTCCGTGCGAATCTTGAGCGCGAGGTCGTTGAAGTTGACGCCGTACTTGCTCGTGAGCAGGTTGAGCGGCGGCATGATGATGTTGGCGACGAGTGAGCTGATGATCTTGCCGAACGCCCCGCCGATCACGACACCGACCGCCAGGTCGATGACGTTGCCACGCATCGCGAACTCGCGGAATTCCTTCATCAGGCTCATGGGGTCGATCTCCTCGGGTGGGTCGGTGTGTCGGAAGCGGTGTGGTCGGAGCGGGACGGTCGTCGCCGGCCCCGCCCCGGTCGAGTGGGATGGCGCGTCTCGCGGGCCGAAGTCTTAGCAGCCGCGCGTTCTTGGTGGCAACCAGTCGCGCGACGCCGTGGCGCAGTTTGCCCACGTGGCGCGACCGGTCGCGGCGGGCGGCACGCGACTCGGGGGAATCCGGACGAGGGCTTGCCCAGTCGGCCCACGCCCGGACAATCCACCGGAGGTCGAAGGCCGCTACCAGGTCCGCACCCAGGCATCCGGTCCCGGACCGCACCGCAGAAGGGAGTCAGCGTGGAATCCGCCGTCGTCCGTGGGCCACGCGTCGGCAGGGTGCACTGGGAGTACGTGGTGCCGATCGGCGGCGTGCACCTGCTCGCCTGCCTCGCCTTGCTGCCCTGGTGCTTCAGCTGGTCCGGGGTCATCCTCGCGCTCGTCGGCACGAACGTGTTCGGCACCCTCGGCATCAACCTCTGCTACCACCGGCTGCTCGCGCACCGCAGCCTCACGGTGCCACGCTGGCTCGAACGCTCGTTCGCCACGCTCGCCCTGTGCTCCCTCGAGGACACGCCGGCCCGGTGGGTCGCCAATCACCGGCTCCACCACGTCCATTCCGATGAGGAACTCGACCCCCATTCACCGCGTGACGGCATCGGCTGGTCGCATGCGGGCTGGCTCTTTCGCGCCGCGCCGCAGCGCCGCACGTACGCCTTCTTCGAGAAGTACGCCCGCGACATCCTCGCCGACGACTACTACCGGTGGCTCGAACGGAAGCACTATTCAGTGATCTGGATCTACCTCGCCCATGCGGTCCTCTTCGCGCTCGCGGGATACGCGGTCGGCTGGTGGACGACGGGCGAGCGGGCGGAGGCGCTGCGGCTGGCCGCCAGCTGGGTCGTGTGGGGCGTCTACGTCCGCACCGTCCTCGTGTGGCACATCACGTGGAGCGTGAACTCGCTGACGCACCTCTTCGGCTACCGCACCTACGAGACGAGCGAGGACAGTCGCAACAACTGGCTCGTCGGCCTCGTGGCGATGGGGGAGGGGTGGCACAACAACCACCACCACGACCCGGCGAGCGCGAGCGTGCAGCACCGCTGGTGGGAGATCGATCCCACCTACTACGTGATCCTGCTGCTGGAGCGGGCCGGTCTGGCGACGGACGTGGTGCGGCCGCGCCACGTCCGCGTCCGCGAGCGGGCGCTGTCCGCCGGCTGACGGCGCGGCGCGTCAGAAGTAGCGCACGAGCAGCACGCCGCCGAACACCATCGCCGCACCGGCGAGCCTGCCGGGGGTGATCGGCTGTTGCGGCAGGTCCATCCAGCCGAAGTGATCGAGGATCAGCGAGAGGATGAGCTGCCCGCCGACGAAGGCCGAGATGAAGGCGGCGGACCCGAGTTTCGAGATGAGGGCGGCGCCCGTCAGCACGATCATCGCGCCGAGCGGCCCGCCGATCCAGTTCCACCACGGTGTGCCGCGCACGGCGGAGAGCGCGGGCGCGGGTGGGCGTGCCACGAGCATGAAGGCGAGCGCCGTGATCATCGTGCCGCAGATCGAGAAGAATGCGGCATGCCAGGGATTGCCGATGGCGGACCGCAGGGAGCCGTTGGCCGCCGCCTGGAGGGCGATGCAGCCTCCCGCGCCGATCGCGAGCGCAAGCCAGACGAGGTCCATGGGTGGGGCGACTCCGGGGTGAACCGATCCGCCCGGGGTATACCACCTGCCACGCGGCCCGTCATCGTCGCCCGCTTCGCGCGGGTTGACGGGGTCGGGCGCGGAGTCCACGATCGCCTCGGGCCGACCGACGCATCGGTCAGGGTCGATGCTTCGCCCGCGCGGGAACGCGGGTACGACAGCGGGAGAGATGCATGAACCGGGGGATGACCGAGTGGCTCGTGACCCTGCTGGGGGTGATGTGGTGCGTGACGGGCGCGGCCGCCCCCCCACGCCCGAACATCCTCTTCATCTTTTCGGATGATCATGCCCAGCACGCGATCTCGGCGTACGGGTCGCGGGTGAACACGACGCCCCACCTCGATCGCCTCGCCGCCGAGGGGGCGCGATTCACGAACTCGTTCGTGACCAACTCCATCTGCACGCCGAGTCGCGCGACACTCCTCACCGGGCAGTACTCCCACAGGAACGGAGTGCCGGTCTTCAACCGCTTCGACGGATCGCGCGATCACGTGGCCAAGAGGCTCCAGCAGGCCGGCTACCACACCGGCATGATCGGCAAGTGGCATCTCGGCAGCGACCCCACGGGATTCGACCGCTGGATCGTGCTGCCGGGGCAGGGCGTCTACCACGATCCGGCGTTCCTCGTCCCCGGGGGCGGGCGGCTCACGATCGAGGGGCATGCGACCGACATCACGGGCGATCTCGGCGTGGAGTTCCTGCGCACCCGTCCCGCCGAGAAGCCGTTCTTCCTCATGCTCCACCACAAGGCGCCGCACCGCGAGTGGGCGCCGGACGAGCGGAACAAGGCGCGGTTCAGGGATGCCGTGATTCCCGAGCCCGAGACGCTCCACGACGACTACGCGACCCGGCCGGCGGCCCTGCCGGAAAATGAACAGACCGTCGCCCGCGACCTGACGAGGCGGGATCTCAAGCTCGAGCCGCCGCGGGGGATCGAGGGAAAGGCCCGCCAGGCCTGGCTCGGTGCGAAGCCCGATACCGTCGAGGTGGACGGCCGCGTCCTGACGGGCAGCGAACTGGTGGCGTGGAAGTACCAGCGCTACATGCAGGACTACCTCGCCTGCGTGCAGGGTGTCGACGACAACGTCGGAAAGGTGCTCGACGAGCTCGACCGCACGGGCCTCGCGGCGACCACCGTCGTGATCTATTCGGCCGACAACGGGTGGTACCTCGGGGATCTCGGGCTTTACGACAAGCGGTTCATGTACGAGCCGGGCCTGCGGGTGCCGCTCATCGTGCGCGGACCCGGCATCGTGGCCGGCGGCACCCCCGAAGCCCTCGTCGCGAACATCGACCTCGCGCCCACGTTCCTCGATCTCGCGGGCGTGCCGGTGCCGGAGTGGATGCAGGGGCGCAGCGTCGTGCCCCTCCTGCGCGGCGAGCGCCCCGACGACTGGCGGTCGAGCGTCTACTACCGCTACTACCATGATCCCGGCCACCACAACACGCGGGCGCACTACGGCGTGCGCACGGCGACGCACAAGCTGATTCACTACTGGAAGAAGGACGCCTGGGAGCTCTTCGATCTCGTGGCCGATCCGCTGGAGCAGCACAACCTGCTGTTCGACCCGGTCGACGCGGCGCGGCCCGAGGTGACACGGCTCTTCGCCGAACTCCGCGGGGAGATTGGCCGACTGCAGGCGCACTACGAGGATGACGGCCGCTATGCCGATCCGGCCACCTGGCCCCCGGGGGGCGTCGACGGGGCGTTCGCCGAGCGCGAGCCCCTCGGCACGATGCGCGTGGCCGAGGCGATGGCCCGTGCCGTCGAGCCCTGAAGCACGTCCCGCGCAGGTGGAGCGACGACGGG
>DNLZ01000459.1:3692-8824 GCA_003488325.1 Planctomycetaceae bacterium | reverse complement strand
GGGCGATCGCCTTCACCGTGAGGGCGAGGTAGACGATCACGCCCACGAGCACGAGCACGAGCAGCGCCATCCCGACGCCGAGGATCGCCCAGTAGAAGGCGGCGTTCCGCGACCCGAGGGCGGCGGCGATGGTGACGAGCACCCAGCCGACCCCGAGCGCGATGATCGAGCCGATGAGCACGACGCCGAGCAGAATCGGCCAGCCGAGCGAGCGACGCGGTTCCATCGGCTGCGGTTCCTCGAGTCGGATCAAGGTACCCGCTCGACGCCGCCGCCGACACGCCGCGTCACGGGCCGAGGCCCGCCAGCGGACCCGTGCTCGACCCGAAGGCGTCGGCCTCGATGCCGAGTCGCCGGAGGATCGACACGAAGAGATTGGAGAGCGGCCGGTTGTCGTCGTGGGGATGGGCCAGGTGGCTGCCATGGCGAAACCCGCCGCCGGCGAGCAGGATCGGGAGGTTCGTGTTGTCGTGCGTGTTGGCGTCGCCGAGGTTGCTGCCGTAGAGCACGATCGTGCGGTCGAGCAGCCGCCCGTCTCCCTCGCGACGGTCGGCGAGCGCCGTGAGGAACGCCCCGAGCAGGTCCATCTGCCAGCGGTCCGCCTGCTCGAGCTGCGCGAGCTTCTCGGCCGACTGGCCGTGGTGCGAGAGGTTGTGGTAGCCGTCGGTCGTCGTGCGCTCGTCGGCGAGCCGGAAGGCGGGCGTGGCGAACGCGTCGACCATCAGCGTGACCAGACGGGTCGAGTCGGTCTCGAGCGCGAGCCGCGCCATCGCGAGCATGGCCTCGAAGCCCTCGAAGAGCCGGGCGCGATCGGTGACGTCGGCGGGACGGGCCGCGGGGGCCGCAGGCCGGGGCCGCGCCTCCCACGCGCCGGCCACCTGGAGCCGGTCCTCCAGTTCGCGAACGGACGTGAGGTACTGCTCGAGCCTCCTGCGGTCGGCCGCCGACACGCGGGCCTCGAGGCGACGGGCGTCGGCGGCGAGCGCGTCGAGGATGCTCTCCCGCTCGCGGAGCCGTCGCCGCCGCGCCGCCACCTCGGCCGCGGTCCCCTCGACGAACAGCCTTTCGAACAGTCGGCTCGGCCTGTCCTCCGCCGGAATCAGGCTGCCGTCTCGTGTCCAGGCGAGGCTGCGGTTGCCCCGGTCGATGTTGACCCCGAGGTTGAGCGTGGCGAACCGCGTCAGGTGTCCGATGCGCTCGGCGGCGAACTGGTCGAGCGAGATCGTGTTGCGGAAGCCGCTCGCGGTGGGGTTGCGGGCGGCGGTGAGGAAGCAGTTTTCGGTCGAGTGACCGCCGCGCACGTTCGGATGGGAGAGGCCGCTCACCACCGTGAAATCGGCGCGATGCGCCGCCAGCCGCTCCAACAGCGGCGACGGTGTGTAGTCGGCGCCGGTGCCCTCGGGGAAGAAGGGCTTGGGCAGCACGCCGAGATTGTTGGAGATGAAGATCGCCCGCATGGGCGGGCCGGCGGCGCCGACCGACGCCCGTGCGCTCAGGGCCTCGAGCCACGGGAGGGCGAGCGACACGCCAGCCCCCCGCAGCACGCGCCGTCGGGAGAGCGGAGCCGTCCAGGCGTGTGGGTTCACGGCGTCGGCTCCTGGGCACTCGGGGTCGGGGTGGCGGCGGGCGGCAGCCCGCGGAAGAGACGGCTCGTGACGAGGCCCCGGAGCAGGTCGCCCACGCGATAGCCGTCGCCGGCGGTCGCGTCCAGGATCGACTCGATCTCGGCCCGGTCGGCGAACCGCACCGGGGCGCCGGTGGCATAGGCCGTGAACTGGTGGAGCAGGTTGCGCGCGATCTGCCGCTCCTCGGCGACGAGCAGGGCCTTGAGCGCACGGATGTCGGTGAACGCACGCCCGTCGGGGAGCCGCCCCGATGGATCGACGGGTGCGGCGAGACGATAGGCGTAGTCGTGGCCAGCCCGGTCGATGCCGGTGACGAGATCGCCTTCCTCGAGCCCGCGGTAGCGGTCGCGCCAGCCGCCGCAGATGTCGAAGGACTCGAGCGCGAAGCCGACCGGATCGAATCGGGCGTGGCACGAGGCGCATGACGCATCGGCCGCGTGTCGGGCGAGCAGGTCACGGATCGACGTCGCGCCGCGGATGTCGGGCTCCACGGCGGGCACGCTCGCCGGGGGTTTCGGCGGCGGCTGACCGAGCAGCCGCGCCATCACCCAGGCGCCGCGGACCACCGGGGACGTGGTCGTACCATTGGCGGTCACGCGCTGAATCGCCGCCTGCGTGAGGAGGCCGCCGCGCGGCGAGTCGGGCGGCAGCGGCACGCGGCGCACCGCGTGGCCCGCGAGCGGTGGGAGCCCGTAGTGCCGGGCGAGCCGGTCGTTGGCATGGACGAAGTCGGCCTCCACGACCGACCGCGCGGGCAGGTTGTCGCGGATGAGCGACGTGACGAAGGCCCGTGACTCGAGCGCCATGCTCTCGGCGAGGTAGTCGTCGAAGCGGTACTCGGGATGAAGCCGCACGTCCGGTTCGTCGCGACGGACGTGACGCAGATCGAGCCAGTAGTCGGTGAACGCCTCGATGAACCGCTCGAAGCGGGGATCGGCCACGAGCCGATCGGCCTCCGCGGCGAGCGTCGCGCTCCTCGCGAGGCTCCCGTCGCGGGCCCTGGCGAGGAGCACGTCGTCCGGACGCGTCCCCCACAGCCAGTACGAGAGCCGGGCCGCGAGGTCGAACATCGAGCGGCCACCTCCGGCGGTCCCGTCGAGGCCGCGCGGCTCGCGGAGATAGACGACATGCGGCGAGGCCAGGAGCGCCGCCTGGCCCGTGAGCAGCGCACGGGTGAACGGCACGCCGGCGGCGAGCGCGTCACCGACGAGTCGCTCGTAGGGGGCGAGATCGTCCGCGTCGAGCGGCGCGATGACGGCCCGGTCGGCGAATCCCGCGAGCAGCCGGCGGGCGTCGGTCACCGGGTCTGACGTGGCCACCTCCACCGGCAGCGGATCACCGGACGGTGCGGCGCGGAACGTGAGCGCGCCGAAGAGCACCTGGTAGGACGCGGGCGGCCACGGGTCGGGGGGAAGAGGCCCCGTGATCTCGAGCGACTGGATCGCCACCCCCGGCTGACCTCCCTCGGGAAACGGCGGATAGCGGTAGGTGGGCGGCCCGCCGGCGACGTTCCGCGCCAAGGGCACGGGCAGCCCGAGCACGCTGTACTCGATGGTCTGATCGGCGTGGAGCAGCACGGTGGTCTCGAAGTCGCGGGGCTCCGGCAGGATGTCGAAGATGCCTCCGACGGCGCGCACGTCGCCCGAGACGTCGGGCCCCGACCGCCGCCGCGCGCGGAACGTCATCGGGACCGGCTGGTCCGCCGGCCCGATCGTGAACCCCGGCTGCTGGAGCACGGCGCGGGCCCGAAACCGCACGCGATACACGCCGCCGCGACGGGCGATGAAGCCCGCGGGATAGCCGTAGTACGGCCAGTAGGCCGAGCGGAAGATGCAGCATTCGATCGCCGGATCCTGCACGAGCGACGCACGCAGTGCCGCCAGCTGGGGCCCCGTGAACGACAGTGCCGCGCCATCCTTCGCGAAGAACATCGCCTCGCGCTCGCCGAAGGTCTGGCCCTCCGCGAAGAGCCTCGTGGCGAACGCGCCGTAGTGATCGGGGGCCTGAGGGCTCGCGCCCGGTGGCAACGCCTGGGTGACCGCCGCCTCGGCGGCGTCGAGCGTCGCATCGAGCTGGATGCGCGACACGTCGAGCCCCTCCGCCGACTTGTTGAAGCCGTCGCGGACGAGGTCCTCGGGCAGCCGGTCGGCGACATCGAGCGTGGGGAGGGCGAGCACGTCGCGCAGCGTCTCCTGGTACTCCGCCCGGTTGAGGCGGCGCAGCGGCACGCGACCTTCGACACGGATCGCCTCGGCGTCCGCCGTGAGGAGCGCGGCGGAGAGCGCCCCGACCAGGTGCTCGCGGGCGGCCGGCGCGAGGTCGGACTCGTCCGGGGGCATCTGCCTGCCCGCCACGCGGTCGTGCATGAGGACGAACCGGTCGCGCACCGCCGCGTCGGCGAGGTCGAGACCCAGCGCGTCGAGATCGAGCCCGCCCTCGGCCGCCCCGCCGGCATGGCACGCGCCGCAGGCGGTCCTCACGAGCCCCGCGAGCGTCGCAGTCGCGGCCGGGTCCGCGTGCGCCGTGCACGCCGTCAGCGCGACGAGCATCCCGACCACGGCGCGCCCCGCCTGGATGCTCCCACCGCGTCGTTCGTCATGGGCCTTGTCCACGACCGCTCCTCCCGCCTCGTGCCGCCTCAGCGGAGCACCTCGCCCACCATCGCTGCCGCGCGCATCACGGTCGGGGCGAGGCGGAGGCCGTCGCTCTCGGTCAGGCGCGGGGCGATCGCGGTGATCCACAGTGACGCGACCGGCAGGTCGTCGGCGTCGAGGATCGGCGCCGCGAGGCAATGGTGCCCCTCGACCGTCTCGCCGAGATCGACCGCCCAGCCGCGTTCGCGCACCGCCGCGAGATGCGCGACGAAGGCCCGTCGCGACGTGATCGTGGCGGGCGTCAGCGGACGGAATTCGTAGTCGGCGAGCACCTCGTCGAGGGTCCTTTCCGGCAGCCACGCGAGCATCGCCTTGCCGGGGGCGGCCGCATGCAGCGGACCCATCGTGCCCGCCTCCACGTAGCACTTGTACGGCTGGCTGCCGATCACGCGGTCGAGCACGAGGCACTCGCCGCCGACCCGCACGCCGACGTGGGCCGACTCGCCCGTCGCGTCGCGCAGCCACCGCATCGGCTCGAGCGACAGCTGCACGAGGCTCCGCTCGTCGCGCCGCGGCTGCGCGAGCCCGAGGAGCCGCCGGGTGAGCACGTAGCGCCGCCCGGGATGCTGCTCGACGTAGCCGTGGGCCTCGAGCGCCCGCGTGAGACGGAAGACGAGGTTGGTGGAAAACCCGAGACCGGTGCGTATCTCCTGCCGTGTCACGCCCTCGGGATGCGCGCTGATGAACTCGAGCACCGCGAGCGACCGGTCGAGCGCGGGGGTGCGATACCCCGAGTCACGGACGGCGACCGGCTCGACCGGCGTCTGGGCGGAGGCACGGCGTCCTCGCGGGGCTTTGCGGGCGGCTGTCATGGGGCGTCGACTCGTCGCGAGGGATGTTCCGGGACTGGATG
>DNLZ01000459.1:0-3348 GCA_003488325.1 Planctomycetaceae bacterium | reverse complement strand
GACACGATCGGGGCGATCACGTGGCCGTGCACGTCGGTGAGTCGGAAGTCGCGCCCCGAGTGACGGTAGGTGAGCTGACGGTGGTCGATGCCGAGGAGGTGCAGCACCGTCGCGTGCAGGTCGTGCACGTCCACCCTGCCCTCGACCGGATGGTAGCCGTACTCGTCGGTGGACCCGTGCGCGATCCCGCCGCGCACGCCGCCGCCCGCCATCCAGATGGTGAACGCCCAGGGATGGTGGTCGCGTCCCGGCTCCTTCCCGAAGAGCTCCGTGTTGGGGGTGCGGCCGAACTCGCTGGCGAAGACGACGAGCGTCGATGCGAGGAGACCGCGGGCCTTCAGGTCGGCGAGGAAGGCGCCGATCGGCCGGTCCACCGCCCGGGCATGCTGGCCGTGGTCGGTCACGAGCTTGTCGTGCTGATCCCAGCCCCCCTTCACGATCTCGATGAACCGCACGCCGCGTTCGAGCAGCCTCCGCGCCGTGAGGCAGTATCGCCCGAAGCTCTCGGTCTCCTTGGCGTCGCCGCCGATGCCGTACGCGGCGAGCGTCGCCGCCGACTCACCGGCGAGGTTCGCCGCGTCGGGGACCGCCGCCTGCATGGCGTGCGCCTTCTCATGGTTGGCGATCGCGGCCTCGATCACGCGATCGTTGTCGGTCGTCGCGAGGAAGAGGGCGTCGAGGGCGGTGACCGCCGCCCGCTTGTTGGCCTGGAGGACCGCCGCCGGCTCGCGCGGATCGAGGTCCGCGAGCGGCTGACCGCCCGACCGGAAGAACTGCGACGCCTGGAACGCGGGGGGCAGAAACCCGTTGGTGCGGCACTGGCGCTTGTTCGAGCCCATCACCACGAAGCCGGGCAGGTTTGCCGCCTCGCTGCCCAGGCCGTAGGTCGTCCACGCGCCGACGCTCGGAAAGCCCTGCAGGAGCGACCCCGAATGGAGGAACCCGATCGCCGACTCATGGTCGGGCGAGGGCCCCGTGACGGCGTGCAGGAAGGCGATGTCGTCGGCATGGCCGCCGATGTGGGGAAAGAGGTCGCTCACCATCCGTCCGCACCGGCCGTAGGGCCGGAACGTCCAGGGACTGGCCAGCACGTTCGGCGTGGTGCGGCCCGTGATGTCCTCCCGCTTGTCGACGAGCTTGAGCGGCCGGCCGTTCTCCTTTTCGAGCAGCGGCTTGTGGTCGAAGCTGTCCACGTGGGACAGCCCTCCGTCCATGAAGAACCACACCACGCGCTCGGCCCGCACCGGCAGCACGGGCGACCCGAGCGCGACGCCCGTGGCGAACGAGCGGTCGGCGAGCAGGCCGTTGAAGGCGAGCCATCCGAAGCCGAGCGCCGACCGCTCGAGCACCGCGCGGCGCGAGAGTCGTGCGGCGACGGCTGGCTCGTCGGACGGGCGGCTCCCGGACCCACCAGACCGATCGGACCTAGCGGACATGGAGAAACTCCTTCGTCGTGAGGAGCACGTGGCACAGATCGGCCCACGGCCGTGCGTCGGCCGCGCGACCGGCGGCGTCGAGCCCGTAGGCGTCCGCCTGCGCCTCGAAGAACACGACGAGCGCATCCCGTTCGGCGGACGTCGGTGGCCGGACGAGGGCCTGCCGGAAGAGCTCCTCGACGCGTCGGTCGAGCGACAGTCCGCGCTGCGTGGCGAGCGACCGTCCCGCCCAGCCGGCCGCCTGCCGGTGCACGAACTCGTTGTTGAGCAGGAGGAGTGCCTGCCCCGGCACGCTCGTCGATTCACGCAGGCCGGTCGTCCGCGTCCCCTCCGGCGCGTCGAACATGAGCATCATGTGGTCCTGCGCCTCGCGCTTGAGGTACTGGTAGATGCCGCGGCGGGTGTTGGCGGGCCCGACGCGAGTGCTCTGGTCGGGGGGCCCCGTGAAGCCCTCCGCGGCGCGGTCGAGCTCGCCCGAGACGGCGAGCAGGCAGTCCCGCAGGGTCTCGGCCCGCAGTCGCTGGATCGGCATGTGCGAGAGCAGGCGGTTCTCCGGGTCCACGGCGACCGCCTGCGGCGGCGGGACGCTCGAGGCCCGATACGCCTCGGTGAGGACGATCTCGCGGATGAGCGCCTTGAGCGACCATCCCTGCTCGACGAACCGTGCGGCGAGAAAGTCGAGCAGCTCGGGATGGCTCGGCGTCGCCCCCGTCGCCCCGACGTTGTCGACCGTGGCGACGATGCCGCGCCCGAAGAGCCAGCTCCAGACGCGATTGACCATCACGCGGGCCGTGAGGGGATTGTCGGGCGCGGTGATCGACCTCGCCAGCGCGAGCCGCGGGTCGATCGTAGGCTCGTGCCCCTGCCGGGCGCCGGCCAGGATCTCGAGGTAGCGACGCGGCACCACGTCGCCCGGCTGCGACGGCTGCCCGCGCTTCTGCACCGCCGCATCGAAGCCGGCCCCCTCCGCCGCCATCGCCGGGGCGCGCCGGAATCGCGGAATCTCCTCGTCGAGCTGCCGCGAGCGATTCACCCGCAGCCGCGTGAGCTCATCGACGTCGGCCTGCCGATTGCGAAGCAGTCCGGCGGTGAGGAGCACGTTGAGGAAGCGGGCCTGCGCGACGGTCGCCGTGCCGTCGGCGAAGGCGTCGACGGCCGCCGTGCCCGCAGCCACGACGCCCCGGGCGATGCCCGTCGGATCGGCCGGCGTGCCGACGGCGTCCAGCACGAGGAGTGACGCCTCCAGTTCATCCGCGGGCGGCTCCGGCTCGTCATGAAACACGACGCGATCCATCGCGAACCACGAGCGTCCACTCCTGTCGCTCACCGTCCGCTTGAACGGACCATCGCCCGCATCCGAGCGTCGGAAGTGGGCGACGTCATCCTTCGTGACGACCTCGAGGTACGACCGCCCGCCCTGCCACGAGGGCTGATGGCCCACCGGCAGCGTCACCCACGTCGGCAGACGCGAGTCGACGTGTCGGACCTTGGCTCCCTGCGCGACGTTCTCCATCTGCTGGAAGTTGTGCTGAATGAGCCGGATCTGGGCCGCGTCGCCCCCCGCCACCCGCAGGCTGACGAACCTCGCCGCCAGTGGGAAATCATCCGACCGGACGCTCCCGCCGTGCTTCTGCGACAGCCGGTCGGTGGCGAAGCCGGGACCGATGACCCGGGCCACGATCTCATCACCCGCAGGCAGGAGCGCCACGTCGCTCGCGGAACGATGGAGCGTCTCGGGCAGCACGCCGCCGACATGCCAGGAACCGGGCGACGTCACGAAGTCGGCGGCCAGGCGACACGCGGCGGCGTTGTGTGCCGAGCGCTTCGCGGCCAGGTCCCGCACCGCCTGACCGGCCCGCGCGAAAGCCTCGGCGGGCTCCTCTCCGGCGAGCCCCGCCCGCCGCGCGACGGC
>DNLZ01000460.1:4011-10297 GCA_003488325.1 Planctomycetaceae bacterium | reverse complement strand
GCGGTGGGCCCGCGAATCGGGGTCGCTTGCCAGAATCGGCGTTCCCAGGTTGTGAACTCATGTCTCTCCCACAATCGACGTTTCCACCGCGTCAAGCGTCACGGCTTGATCGTAGCAAAGGGTGCGGTCGAGCGCCGCCAGACCGTGAGGTCGGCGAGCGAGTGCTGGTGCTTGCGGGCGGTTTCCCGGATCACGAACGGGATGTCCGCCCGGTGGAGCAGTTCGAACGAGCCGCGAAGCAGCCGTGAAAGCCCGTCGAACGAGGTGAGCGGCTCGCCCCCCTCCCTCCGTCCGCCGAGCCACTTCGCCCTCGGCGTGTAGTCCTCCAGCCATGTGTATGGGGAGGTGAGCACGAGCAGGCCGCCCGCATCGATGCGCGTCGTGATCTCGCGGAGGAACAGCTCCGGGTCGTAGAGGCGGTCGATCAGATTGCCCGCGAACACGAGGTCGTACCCGGTGAATCGCGGCTTCAGGTTGCAGGCATCCCCCTGCATGAACTCCACCTTCGACCGGACGGACGCGAGGCCGAGCCTCTCGAGCGACACGGCCCGCGGCCGGGTGAGGTCGCCCTCGGTCGGGATCTCGTAGTGCAACTCCCCGCCATCCTGCAGACGCACACCCGACTGGATGAAGCGGGCGGAGAAGTCGATGGCATCGACGTGATCGAACGACCGGGCGAGTTCGAAGGCCGATCGCCCCACCGAGCAGCCGAGGTCGAGGCAGCGACGTCGCCGGTCCGCCGGCACCCAGCGCACGAGCGCCTCGACGCAGGCTCGCGGGAAGTTCGGCACGCCGAGCGGCGGCGCGGTGTCCCCCGCGGCGCCGTCGAAGTAGTGGAACTCGAGGTACTGGGTCACGAGCTGGTCGGTCTCGTAGAGACGGGCTCCGACGGTCGCAGCCTCCTTGCCCGGCTCCTCGATCACGGTGCGGAACCCGGCATGCTGGAAAAAGTGACGCCGGAACGCGTACCGGGCGCTCGCCAGCGCCTCGTTGCCCGTGGAGATCCACGAGCCGCCCTTCATGAGATTGTGTCGGCCGTCGAACGTCGGGACCGAAAAGTCGTCGTAGAGCGGATGGATCTCGAAGCCCTTGAGGGGCATGATCGGCGTGCGCGTCCACTGCCAGACGTTGCCGACGATGTCGCAGAGCGAAGCGGTGCCGTCGGGCTCGTGCGCCTGGGGAAACATGGTCACCGGACAGCTCGAGGCAAAGTGCTCGAGATTCACGTTCCCCGGGGCGCGGCCGTGGCCGTCGCCGCCTCCCCAGGTCGGCTGATCGCCCGGGACGAGTTCACGCAGGGCCTGCCAGTGGGCTTCGGTGGGGAGGAGGACATTCTCGCCGGTCGCCGCCGCGAGCCAGGAGCAGTAGGCCTGCGCCTCGAGACAGTTGACCTCGACCGGCCAGTCGAGCGGCAACGGCGTCTCATCGAGCAGGTTTCGTTGCCGGTAGCCGTCGGCGTCGCGTCGCCAGAATCGTGGGTGCTCGGCCCGCGTGTAGTGCAGCCAGCCGCGGCCCTCTTCCGTCCACCACGCCTCGTCCCGGTAGCCACCCGCCTCGATGAACGCGAGGAACTCGGCATTCGAGACGAGACGCCGCCCGACGCGGAACGGTGGCAACGCGACCTCCTCCACGCCGTACTCGTTGTCCCAGCCGTAGGTGTGGTCGTCATCCCGCTTGCCCAGCCGCACCGACCGGGCCGGCATCGGGACCCACTCGTTGGCAGGCGGCTCGCCGCGAGCCGGGCACGGGCTCCAGAGCCGGCGTTCCTCGTCGGTGAGCTCGTCTCCCCGTCGCAGGTCCTCCAGCGGCATCATGCGCATGATGACGCTCGAGGTCTCCAGGTGGATCCGCTCGTGCTCGATGCCCATGAGGACCACCCAGGCCGGATCATTCCAGCCGATCGGCGTCTGCAACGGCATCGAGAGGATGAAGTCGTCCACGACCTCGCGCATCGTGGCCCGGTAGTCACGCACCCGCTGCACGCTCGGCCAGTCGTAGTGCGCGGCATTCAGGTCGTCCCACGACATCTCGTCCACGCCCACGGCCATCATCGCCTCGAGCGAGGCATCGATCCGGTCGTGGATGAAGCGGCCGGCCTTGAGCTTGTTGATGAAGAACACCGCCGGGTGCGCGTAGTAGAAGATGAGCGGGTGGCGGAGCGGCTCGTGCCGCACGTAGTAGGCCTCGTCGTCGCGGATCAGCGCGAAGAGGCGGTCGTAGATCTCGCACGTCGCGTGGAACGCGCGGCGGATCTCGTCGCGCTTTGCGGCGATCGGATCGGCCACGCCGTCGGCCGCGGTGAGCAGCACGGTGCGGGTCGGGGCGAGCGGCCTCGACAGGTCTTTGAACGACGGGCCAGGTCGGCGGGGCGGGCGGGCCGCGGGAGGGTTGGCAACTGGATTCATGGGCGTCCTTGGCGGTGTACCGCGACTCTACCCGCAGATTCGTCGGTAGGCTTGCGGGCGTCGAAATGCGGAGCGTGCAGCGATCCGGCGTCGACGACGACGCGTTCCGCCGCGGCGGAGGGACGTCAAAGCCTTAAAAAGATGCAAGTTTACCGCCGCTCCGCAGCCCCGCCAGCAGGGGCTCGGGGATGGGCGCCACCGCGGCGAGCAGCGCCCCCACGACCGTTCCGCGATGGCAGTTGTCGCCCCCGCAGAGCGCGTTGGCGACGACGCCTGCCGTGACGTCACCCGCATGACGCCACGCGAGGAAGAGCGCCGCCGGAAAGGCATCGGGGATGTAGCAGGCCGGGCTCAGCATGGCGCCGACGACGGCCCTCTCGGGGCAATGCCCGCCCGCCATTTCGACCGCCCGCTCCCACGACCGCACCTTCGCCGTCGAGATCCAGGGGGAGGCCTCGTCGAGGAGCGCGGCGCGGAGTTCGGCGACCGCGGCCTCCGATCCCGGGGGCCGCGCGTCGGCATGATCCTCACGCGTGAGTCTCACGAGGAGCCGCACGAGCGCGTCGGCGGCGGCGAGCACCTCGTCGTCCTTGTGGGTGAGCGAGACGTGGAGCCGCACGATCCGCCGCAGGTCGTGATGCCGGGGCCCGAGCGCCGCGACGAGCGCGGGCACGGCCGCGAGGCCGCCGATGTGCACGTCACGGACGCCGCAGTTGATGGGCTTGCGGCCCGCGCCGAGGTTCGTGAAGAAATGACGGTGGTACTCCTCGACGTACGTGTCGCGATTCCAGTCCGACGCGAGCATGCGCTCCACATAGAGATCGAGCCAGCGTTCCGGGTCGTAGTCGCGGTCCCGCTTCGCGAGCCCGTAGAGTTCGATGGCCAGCCGCGCGTTGAGCGTGTTGTCCCCCGGCTCGAGGAACTGGTGGTAGTGGACGTCACGTCGACCCCAGTACCGGGCCTGGTCGCGCAGGATGTCGAACGCGGGGCTCGGGGGTGTCCACTGCGACCGCCACAGGATGCTGCCGGTGTGCGGATGTCGCGGGGCGAGGTACGGCGATGCGTCGCGCCCGCGGGCCACCGGATCCGCCAGCCGCGGATAGTCGCGGTCGAGCGCGGCCTGGTCGTAGTACCAGTGCACGGGCATGGAGACGGCGTCGGCGATGAGCGCACCGGTGAAGGCCCGCAGCGCGTGGTTCTCGGCGACGAGGTCGGCAAGATCCGGGGGCGGGAGGGGTGGCAGGTGCACGTCATCTTCGGCCGCCGGGAGAATGTCGGGCCGGTCGTTCATGGCGGTCATGGGGCGAGGCTCCGTTCGAGGAAGGCGCGGACGCGTGGCTCCGCGGGGTGGTCGAAGAAGGCGGCGGCCGGCCCGTGTGCGATGACGCGGCCATCGGCCACGAACGCGACCGCGTCGGCCACCTGTCGGGCGAACGCCATCTCGTGCGTCACCAGCACGAACTGCGTCCCCTCGCCCCGCAGTTCGCCGATCATCTCCAGCACCTCGCCCCGCATCTCCGGGTCGAGGGCGGACGTCGGCTCGTCGAGGAACAGCCGGCGCGGCTGCACGACGAGCGCCCGTAGGATCGCGATGCGTTGCTTCTGGCCCCCGGACAGCTCGGCGGGTCGCTTGTGCGCATGGTCGGCGAGCTGGAATCGATCGAGCGGACCGCGCACCCGCGTCAGGGCCGCCGCCCGAGTCAGCCCGTGCACGTGGATCAGCGGAAGGAGGAGGTTGTCGAGGGCCGAGAGGTGCGGGAACAGGTTGTAGGCCTGGAACACGGTGCCGACCGTCCTGCGGTACGCCCGCAGGCTGGCCTCGTCGCGGGGGAGCGGCACGCCGTCGAAGGCGACGCGGCCCGACGTGGGGACGTCGAGGCCGGCGAGGATGCGCAGGAGCGTCGATTTCCCGCCACCGGACGGGCCGACGAGCACGAGCGCACCGATCTCGCCCGTGACGAGGTCGAGATGGTCGAGCACGGTCGCGAGGCCGGCCTGCCGTCCGGCTGCCGCGGCCACGGGGAAACGCTGCACGAGACCGGCGATGACGAGGTTCATGCGGGGCGGGCGCGAGGATGCGAGGCTGACCGGAAGCGTAGTCACGGCCCCGGCAGTGCGGGAGGGACGAGTGGTCGATCGCCGAGCCGCCGCACGAGCCTGCGGGAGCGTCCGGGCGGCGGCCCACCCGCTCAGCCCGCGTCGTAACGCAGTCGGCGCTCCAACCAGCGGGCGAGCGCCGACAGCGGGAGCGTGAGTGCGAGGTAGCCGATGGCGAGCGGCAGGTAGCTTTCGAGTGTGGAATACGTGAACGCGTTGACCTCCTGTGCGGCGAGCGTGAATTCCGAGATCGCGATCACCGACAGCAGCGACGAATCCTTGACGAGCGACACGAGCTGGCCCGCCACGGCGGGAAGCACGATCCGGACCGCCTGCGGCAGCACGACGAGCCGCAACGCCTGCCAGGGCGTGAGGCCGATGGCCCGGGCGCTGTCGAGCTGGGCCCGAGGGATCGCGTCGAGCCCGCCACGGAAGATCTCCGCCATGTAGGCGCCGCTGAAGAGCGCGAGCACGGCGACACCCACGACGTAGCGGTTTTCGATGCCGACGGCGCTGGCGACGACGTAGAAGCCGATGAGCAGCTGCACCAGGAGTGGCGTGCCGCGGATGAGCTCCACGTACGTGCGGCCGGTGGCCTCGAGGAGCGGTCGCCCCGAGCGGAGGAGCGCCGCGGCGGCGGCGCCGACGGCGATGCTCGCCGCGAGGGCCGCGATGCTGAGGGCCACGGTCACCAGCCAGCCCTGGAGGAACTTCTGCCGGTAGTCCCAGACGGCCGACCAGTTCCACGCGTAGCCGGCGCGCCAGAACGCCGCCGCGATGGCGCCGGCGAAGAGGGCCGCGACGATCGTGTGGGCGAGCCAGCGTGGCATGCGGCAGAGCCTACCACGCCTCCCCCGAGCGTTCCCCCCAGCGACACACGCTCCTGCCGTGTGAAATCACTCGGCCGCACGTGCCTCCGGTGGCGCACGCCTCCAGGCGTGCGAATGGACGTTGTCGAACGACGAACGCCGCCGATCGGGGGATCGCGCTCACCGCCGGGCCGCCGTTCAAAAATAGAAGGGGATGTTCTCGCGCTTGAAGTACGCCTTCTCCTCGGGAAGGAACTCGTCACCGAGCCGCTCGAAGCCGCCTCCGGCGCGGAACGCATCGAGGAACGCGTCCACGTCGCGCTTGAGATCGGCGTCTTCCGGTCGGAGTGCCACCGCCCAGGTCTCCTCACGAAACGGCACGAGCGCCGCGCGGGTCGTGTCCGGGTGCCGCACATGGTGGCGGTAGACGGAGAGCGAGTCGTAGATGAACGCGTCGGCCTTGCCCTGCGTCACCTCGAGGACGGCGGCCGACTCCTTGTCGAGGACGAGGACGCGGGCCTGCTTGAGGGCGGTCGCGGCGTGCTGGTGACCGGTGGTCCCCTTCTTCACGGCCACCACCCGCCCGCGCTGGTCGAGGTCGGCGGCCGACCGCACCGGCGATGCCTTGGAGAGCAGCAGGGCGAGTCCCGTCTTCACGTACGGCGCGGAGAACGCGACCGAGCGGGACCGCTCCGGCGTGGCGGTCATCGACGAGATGATGCAGTCGATCTTACGGGTCTTGAGCGCCGGAATGAGGCCGTCGAAGGCGATGTTCTCGATGACGACGTCCCGACCGAGATGCGTGCCGAGTCCCTCGGCGAGGCGGACGCTCACGCCGGTCGGCCGTCCCGTCGGGTCGGTCATCTCGAAGGGAGGATACGACAGCTCCATCCCGACACGGAGCGGTTCGGCCGCAGCGGCGTGCGTCGCCAGGGATACGAGGATGAACGCCGCGATGCACCCGCGCATGACACA
>DNLZ01000460.1:2702-3692 GCA_003488325.1 Planctomycetaceae bacterium | reverse complement strand
CTCCTTGTCTCGATCTCTTTCGGCGCAGCGTACAATCGGGCGGCATACGGAACAGGCTCGTGTACGGGCGTCGCCCATGAATCGTAGCGTGCATCCCGCCGGCGTGGCGCCCGGCTGCCAATTCGCCAGCGACAACACCGCCGGCTCCTGTCCGGAGGCATGGGACGCGATCGCGCGTGCGAACGAGGGCTGCGTGCCGAGCTACGGCGACGACCCGTGGACCGGCCGGGCATGCGACGCGATCCGCCGGCTCTTCGAGTGCGACGCAGACGTCTTCTTCGTCTTCAACGGCACCGCGGCCAACTCGCTCGCGCTGGCCGCGGCATGCCAGTCGTACCACTCGGTGGTCTGTCACGAGCTCGCGCACGTCGAGACCGACGAGTGCGGCGCTCCGGAGTTCTTCTCGAACGGCACGAAGGTGCTCACGGCTCCGGGCGCGGATGCGAAGCTCACGCCCGCGGCGGTGGCCCACGTCGTGGAGCGGCGGCGGGACATCCACTATCCCAAGCCGCGGGCACTGAGCATCACGCAGGCGACCGAGCTCTCGACAGCGTACACGCCGGCGGAGGTCGCCGCGCTCGCCGAGGTCTGCCGGACGCACGGCCTCGTGCTGCACATGGACGGAGCCCGCTTCGCGAACGCCGTCGCCGCGCTCGACGTGCCGCCTCGCGCGATCACGTGGGAGGCCGGTGTCGACGTGCTCTGTCTCGGCGGCACGAAGAACGGCGCGGGCATCGGGGAGGCCGTCGTCTTCTTTCGACGTGCGCTGGCGGACGAGTTCGCCTGGCGGTGCAAGCAGGCGGGCCAGCTGGCGTCGAAGATGCGATTTCTCACGGCGCCCTGGGTCGGGCTGCTCGACGGCGATGCGTGGCTGCGTCACGCGCGGCACGCCAACGCGGCAGCCGCCCGGCTCGAGCGGGGCCTGGCGGGGGTCCCCGGTGTGGAGATCCTCGGTCGGCGTCAGGCGAATGCCGTCTTCGCCAGGCTCTC
>DNLZ01000460.1:1084-2319 GCA_003488325.1 Planctomycetaceae bacterium | reverse complement strand
GGCTGTCGCTTCATGTGCTCGTGGGCCACGACCGACGCGGACATCGACGCCCTGCTCGGTGACGCCACGGCCGTGGCGGCGGACCTCTGAACGTCGCGGCCGATCCCTGATCATGCCGCGGCACGGCGATCGCTCGAGAACTCCGGTGCGCTCTCCGCGACGGGCACGAGCCGCGTGCCCCGCCCGAGGCGGTACGTCCGCCCACGCCAGGTGACGGTGTTCGAGGTGAACGACGCGAACCAGCCGACGAAATAGAAGAGATCCTTGACCGGCAGGAGCGCCACGTGGGGCCAGGCGGGCGCCGACCCACGGAGGAGCGTCGCCATCGAGGCCTCGAGCGCCACCTTCACGATGACCATCAGCGGCACCAGCGGGGCGAGGCTCGTGGCCACGAGCGGCAGCATCAGCGGCAGCGGATTGAGCACGAGTTCGAGCGGATAGGCCCAGGGGCAGAGCCGCCGACGCATGCCCGCGTGGCGCAGGTGCCGCTGCGCTGCGGACCGCCACGACCATTCCCGATGGACGATCCGCACGGGCACCGGAGCGAGACGCAGCCTCCATCCTGCCGCCGCAACGAGCTGCGCGAGCACGTAGTCGTCGGCGCCCACGTCCCGCACGCCTGCGAACCCGCCGATCGCGTCGAGGGCCTCACGCCGGAGCCACTGTCCCTTGCCGTTCACGACGTGTTGGCGTGCGAAGAGGGCCGCGGCGATCGAGAGGAAGCCGGCGATCTCCGTGTAGTGCAGGTTCTCGACGGCGGCCGGCAGCGACCGCTCCCCGACACCGACCACGGCCTGGTAGACCATCCCGACGCGAGGATCGCCGAAGCCGGAGAGCACGCGACCGACGTCGTCCGGCGCGATGCGGACGTTGCTGTCGGAGAGCAGGATCAGGTCGTGCCTCGCGTGAGGCAGGAGCGATTCGAGCACGCCGACCTTGGGGCTCGCAGCCGTCGGGTCGTGGCCCACCACGATCGCCACGTCGCGGCCGGGATACCGGCGGGCCAGCCGCCTCACGAGCGCGAGCGCCGGATCGCCGGGATCGGCCGCGCCGAACACGAGCTGGACGGGCTCGTGCTCGAGCTCGAAGAACGACGCGAGGTTCCGCTCCAGATCCTCGTCGAGCCCGCAGAGCGGCTTGAGGATCGACACGGCGCCCGGCGCGGTGGCGGGACGGCGGCGATGCCACGCCCACCAGCCGACGACGATCAGCCACGCGACGACGTAGAGCCCGAT
>DNLZ01000460.1:0-704 GCA_003488325.1 Planctomycetaceae bacterium | reverse complement strand
CGATCCCCTCTGCCAAGGGGTCGCCCGGAGGCGGGAGGGTAGCGGCCGCGTCCCGCCGGCTCAATGTCAGACAGACCGACCGGTCGTGTCGGGAACACGCGTGGAACGCCCGAGAGGTAGACTTTGTCATCCGGAGGAAACTCAGACATGCCAGCCACGAAGGGCTCCGCCGACGTCCCCCTGTCGCCGATCTACCAGGGGCCGCTTCCCTACGTCACCGCCGTCGAGCGGGTGCCGGTCACCGTGTACGAGCAGCCCGGGGACGCCAGCCGCGCCGTGGCCCGGGAGATCGCCGACCTGGTCACGTCGCGGGCCGCCGCCGGCAAGCCGACGATCCTCGGCCTGGCCACCGGAAGCACGCCCGTGGGGGTCTACGACGAACTCATCCGCCTGCACCGCGAGGAGGGCGTGTCGTTCCGCTCCGTCGTGACGTTCAATCTCGACGAGTACTGGCCGATGCGGCCCGACGCGCTCCAGAGCTATCACCGCTTCATGCGGGAGCACCTCTTCGACCACGTCGACGTCCCGGCGGACTCGATCCACATTCCGGACGGGACGCTCGCGCGTGCCGACGTGCCGGCGGCCTGCGTCCGCTACGAGGAGAAGATCCGCGAGGCGGGTGGGATCGACCTGCAGCTGCTCGGCATCGGTCGCACCGGCCACATCGGCTTCAACGAGCCCGGCAGCTCGGTCGACAGCCGCAC
>DNLZ01000274.1:2824-4108 GCA_003488325.1 Planctomycetaceae bacterium | reverse complement strand
CGTGATGGAGGCGAGTCGCCGCGGGTGGGCATCCACCCGTGACGAGGTGTCGTCGTGTCCGCCTCCCTTCGGGAGATTTCCTCCATGACCTCGCGTCACTCTCTCCGCGTGTCGTTCGGCGCCGCAGTCATCTCGATGACCGCCATGAGCATCGCGTCGGCCGAACCCCGCACGGCCACGCCCCCGGCATCGATCAGGGTACCGCCTGGATTTCGGGTCGAGTTGCTGCGGTCGGCCCAGGACGGGGAGGACTCATGGATCAGCATGTCGTTCGATCCGAGGGGACGCATCGTCGTCGGGCTCGATGCCCGCGGTGTGGCACGGCTCTCGCCGCCGGGTGATGGATCAAGCTCGCACCAGGGCGACGAGTGGGGCTTCGAGAGGCTCGATGAGTCGCTGCGGCACTGCCGCGGCGTGCTCTGCGCGCACGACGCGATCTACGTCGCCGCCACCGACAGCAAGGAGTTCTGGCGCTTCCGCGACACCGCCGGCGACGACCGCTTCGCCGACCGCACCCTGCTCCAGTCGTTCGACTACCGCAGCCGCTACGGCCACGGCCAGAACCAGATCGTGCTCGGTCCCGACGACATGCTCTACCTCGTCATCGGCAATGACGTCTCCTTCCCGCGCGACGCCTCCCCGGCATCCCCGTATCGCGATCCTCGTCCCGACCGCCTGCTCCCCGATCCACATGATGCGGGCCAGGACGATCGCGTCGGCGCGATCGTGCGCACGGATGGCGAAGGTCGCGACTGGACGGTCCTCGCGGGCGGTTTCCGCAATCCCTTCGACGCGGCGTTCTCGCCCGAAGGTGAACTCTTCACATGGGACGCCGACATGGAGTGGGACGTCGGACAGCCGTGGTACCGTCCCACGAGACTCAACCACGTGGTCTCGGGGGGCGAATATGGCTGGCGCTGGGGCACCGCGAAGTGGCCCCCCTCGTACCCCGACAGCCTGCCTCCCAACCTCGAGACCGGCCTCGGATCGCCGACGGCACTCGTCTTCGGCACGCGCAGCCGGTTTCCGGAGGCGTTCCGCACGAGCCTCTTCATGGCCGACTGGCAGCACGGCCGCATTCTCTCGGTGACGCTCGTTCCGGATGGCGCGAGCTTCACGGCGACCGACACGGTGTTCGCGGAGGGGGCTCCGCTCAACGTCTGCGACATGGAGTTTGGTCCGGATGGGGCCCTCTACTTCATCACCGGGGGACGCGGCTCTCAGTCCGGCCTGTATCGAATCGCCACCGAGGCGTCCGACGGCGATCGGCTTCCGACGAGCGCT
>DNLZ01000274.1:1171-2484 GCA_003488325.1 Planctomycetaceae bacterium | reverse complement strand
CGGGCACGCCGCCACGCGTTGGAGCGATACCACGCCGGACCCATGCCGGGCGCCGTCGACGACCTCTGGCCCGAACTCGGCGCCCCGGACCGCTGGCTGCGACACACCGCGCGGGTGGCGCTCGAACGGCAGCCTCTTGAAGACTGGCGCGAACGGGCCAGCATGGAGAAGGACCCGCTGCGTAGGAGCGAAGCACTCCTGGCGTGGGTCCGCGTCTCATCAGCCGACGAGCGTGTCGACGTTGTGCGCGCCGTGCTCGCGGGTGAGACGGGCGGCGACGAGCAGGTCGTGCTGGCCGCGCTGCGCGTCCTCTCGATCGCACTCGCGCGGGGAGTCGACCTCGGCTCGGACGCACCACGTGTCCACGACATGCTCGAGCGGCTCGACGGCCACCCGTCGGAGGCCGTGCAGCGGGAACTCGTCGAACTGCGGATCGCCACGCGGGCGCCAGGGGCGGTCATGCACGTGCTGCGTCGGCTTGACCTCGCCGCCGGGCAGGAGGAGCAGATTCATTGCCTGCACGCACTCATTCGCTGGGATGGCGCGTGGGAACTGCCTGCGCGCCGCCGGGTCATCGAGTGGTTTCGGGAGTCGCGGTCATTCACCGGCGGTCATCTCCTGCCGAAGATCATGCGTCGAATGCAGGATGACTTCGTCGCCAGCCTGTCCACCGAGGAGCGAACGCACCTGGCCCCCGAGATCGCGCTGCTCGAATCACCCGCGGTGGTTGCGCCCGACGCACCCGCTGCTGCTCCACGCCCGTTCGTGAAGCACTGGACACTCGACGAACTCGTGCCCCACCTCAGCCAAGCCACGGAGGTGCGCGACCCTGCCAGAGCCCGCACGGCGCTGGCAGCCGCCCAGTGCCTCAAGTGCCACCGGCTCGGCGGAGGCGGTTCGGCCGTCGGGCCTGACCTCTCGGCGGTCAGGCATCGCTTCGACCTCCGATCCATCGCCGAGTCGATCCTCGAGCCTTCAAAGGTGGTCGATCCCAAGTACCACTCCACCACGTTCCAACTGGTATCGGGCCGGGTCGTGACGGGACGTTCCGCGCAGGTCTCCAGTGGCGAGATCGTCGTCGAGCTCGACGCCCTGCGCGGCACGACCGAACGCATCGCACGGTCCGAGATCGAAGCCTCCCATCCGTCGCCCGTCTCGCCCATGCCGCAGGGCCTCCTCGACACGCTCACGCTGGAGGAAGTGCTCGATCTTCTCGCCGCCGTGCGAGCCGGAGCGGTGCCCGCGGACAAGTGACCTCCGAACATCGGCGCGCGATGCCAACGCACATCCGCCCCGCGCCGACCACGTCAACC
>DNLZ01000274.1:591-763 GCA_003488325.1 Planctomycetaceae bacterium | reverse complement strand
ACCTTCCATGCACAGTCTGTTCATGATCGTCGGCACGATGGCGGGTGCCGCAGCGGTCGCCGCATCGGCAGATGCGACGTCGCGCTCGGCAGCGCGGGCAGATTCGAAGGAACCGGTCCAAGTCCGGGTCCAGGTCCAGGTCCAGGCAGACGGCACCGGGAAGGTCGTGGTC
>DNLZ01000274.1:0-206 GCA_003488325.1 Planctomycetaceae bacterium | reverse complement strand
CTCCCAAGGACCTTCCGCCTCAGGTCGGGAAGCAGGCTGAGCAGGCCCGGATCGCAGCGGAGCAGCACGCCGAGGCCGTGCGGAACGCGATCCAGCGGCTCACCGAGCAGATGCAGAAAGGCACGGGCCAGCAGCCACCGGCGAAGCACGGCTCGTTCGGGATGCAGGGAAGCATCACGATCATCGGCCCCGACGGCGCGACCCAC
>DNLZ01000275.1:1074-3041 GCA_003488325.1 Planctomycetaceae bacterium | reverse complement strand
GCCATGAGAACTCGCCGCTTTCGAGGAGCCGCCGCAGCCGGCCGCCGACGGCGAAGCCACGCATGAGCTGCCGATCGACCATCGCGTCGAGGTCGGTCGTGTGGGGCAGCACGGCATAAACGGCCTCGACGCCGCGGCCCACGGCGCTCCGATGGAACGGATTCCGGTCGGGCTCGATTGGCCGGCGGGCCTCCGTTCGGCCCCGGAGTGCGTCGGCGACGGTGAGCGGTCGCGGCTTGCCCACGAGCCCCTCGCGCACCCGGCTACCGGCGGCCTGCGCGTGGAGGATGCCCACGATGAAGAGCACGGCCCAGTACGCCACGGTGACGAGCATCGCGGCCGGAGCGCTCCGCGTGACGACGCCGGCACACACGCTCACCGAAAGCAGCAGCGCGAAGAACAGGAGCAGGCTCGCCACGGCCATGAGGATGCCGGGATTCCACAGGCCGCTCACGAGCCCCGTGACCAGCCACGTGGCGGCGACGAGCACGCCGAGCAGGCCCGCCACGAAGAGCAATGCCGCCCCGAACTTGCCCACGATGAGCTGCCAGCGCCGCACCGGCCGCACGAGCAGCAATTCGAGCGTGCCCTTGCGGAGCATCGCCGGCACGAAGCCGGCCGTCACGATGACGCTGACGAGCAGGAGAATCGTGCCGCCGAGGCCGGTGGCGAGCAGTTTCTGCAGGACGAAGATCTCGAGGCCGAGCGGCGCGCCCTCGGCCGACGTGACGTCCAACGCCCCGCCGAAGATGGTCACACGATGTGGCCAGAGCACGGCGAGGTCGTCGCCTGGTTTCGCCACCAGTTCCCACGTCTGCGTCCCGAGCGTCCCGCCGAGACGACCGGTCGTCTCGCTGATCTCACCGACGCGCCACAGCCGTCCGTCGGCGACGGTGCCGAAGCGTTCACGGATCTCGGTGGTCTCGACGCGGCGACCGAGGACGGGCAGTGCGGCCCGCACGAGCGTCACCCGCCACGACGTCGCCGGCCCTTCGGCGTCCGATGCGGCCTCGGCACGAGGGCTCGAGTCGACCCGCGTGTCGGGCAGTGGCTCGGCGTCCTGAATCCACGCGACCGAGCCGTCGAACGTGGCCGCCACCTCCCCGATGGTCGCCTCGGCAAGATCAACCGACGCCAGATCCGTGGACAGTGCCCGCGCGGCGAAGTCGAGGTACTTCCGCCCGGCCGGACGTGGCTCGACGCGGATCGAGAGCGCGACCCCGAACATGGCGGCGATCGCCACCAGCACGAGCCAGAGGCTGCGGGAGTCGAGAAACTCGAGCCAGGTGTCACGCACGAGCGCCGTGAACGTGCGCACGAAGCCGGTCATCGCGGGCTCCTTCGCCGGGCCCGCAGCGCGTCGGACACCGCTGCGACGTCACGGGCCGCGATCCTCCGCGCCGTGCCGCTTCCTCGACCGCCTCCTCGACCGCTCATGGTGTGGTCTCGGAGATGGACGCCGGCGTTGCCGCAAACTCGAGATAGACGTCCTCGAGCGTGCCTCGCTCGCGCTCGAGATGACGGAGCGACAGCCCGCGGTCGCGTGCCTCGGCGACGAAAGCGTCGATCGCTTCGTCTGCGGCGAGGACTTCCGTATCGCGTGGATGAAAGCGCTGCCGGCCGTCGCGGTCGGGTGGATCGAGGCGGCCGGTGCTCCACGGCACCGCAGCGACCGGTGGAGAAGCGAATCCCACGAGCCACGTACCCTTCCACGCCGCGAGTTCGGCCACGCGTCCCGCCCGCACCACCCTGCCCCGACGCAGGAGCGCCACCCGGTCGCACAGCTGCTCGACCTCGCCGAGGAGGTGGCTGTTGATGAAGATCGTGACGCCGCGGGCCCGCTCGGCGAGGAGCAGGTCGCGAATCTGCTTGCGTCCCACGGGATCGACGCCGTCGGTCGGCTCGTCGAGGAAGAGCACGTCGGGGCGGTGCAGGAGGGCCTGCGCCAGGCCGAGCCGCTGCTTCAT
>DNLZ01000275.1:511-699 GCA_003488325.1 Planctomycetaceae bacterium | reverse complement strand
TCGATCAGGTCGTTCGCCCGCTGCCGTCGCGCCGCCCTGGGCAGCCCCTGCAGGCCGCCATAGACGTCGAGGAGCGTCGGGGCGGTGTGATACTCGGGCAGGCGATGGTCCTCGGGCAGGTAACCGACCGCGCGGCGTGCCGCCGGAGTGCCGGCGGGACAGCCGAGCAGCGTGGCCTCGCCCGTCGT
>DNLZ01000275.1:0-141 GCA_003488325.1 Planctomycetaceae bacterium | reverse complement strand
TTTTGGCCGAGCAGGCCGAAAATCTCCCCACGACGCACTTCGAGGCACACGTCGTCGAGGGCCTGGACGCGGCCGTACCGCTTCCCGAGGCCGTTCACCGCCACGACATCCGCCGCCACCACCGTCACGTCACCGGCTCCC
>DNLZ01000072.1 GCA_003488325.1 Planctomycetaceae bacterium | reverse complement strand
CGACGGCCGCGCGGCCGCCGGCGACGAGCCAGCACGACCGGCCGAGGCTGCCCGCGATGGCACCCGCCTCCGCCACCCGCCCCGGGCCGAAGAGGATCCGGGGAGGACACACGAAGTCGAAGGATCGCTCGGGGGCGTCCGCGATCGGTTCGGCGGCCTGTCGGTCGGTCATCTCGATGGAGGGAGCGGAAGGATGTCGGGGCGGATCCCCTTCGTGGATCGACCGATGTCGACGCGAGGATGGTCAACGCCGAGGATTTGCCGCAAGATACCCTGCTCGATCGCAGACCGTCGGACTCTCCGCATGCCCGCCGCCCGTGACATCCCTTCGAGCACCAGGCCGATCGAGGGCACGGTGCGGCCGCCCGGCTCGAAAAGCCTGACGAACCGAGCCCTCGTCTGTGCGGCTCTCGCCCGTGGGGAGAGCGAAGTGCACGGCGCGCTCGACAGCGAAGACACGCGCGTGATGGTGGCCGGCCTCACCAGCCTCGGGATCGGGATCGAGGCGGACTGGCGGAGCGGCCGGATCCGGGTCGTGGGAGCGGGCGGCTCGATTCCCGCTCCTGCGGCGACGATCGACTGCGCCGCCAGCGGCACCACCATGCGGTTCCTCTCCGCGGTATGCGCCCTTGGGCACGGGCGGTATCGCCTCGATGGAACGGCGCGGATGCGGCAGCGCCCGATCGGCGATCTCGTCGCACCGCTCGAGGAACTCGGCGTGGATGCCACGGCAGAGAGCCCCGGCGGCTGTCCTCCGGTCGTGATCGCGTCGTCCGGATTGCGAGGGGGAACGACGACGGTGCGCGGCGGAACCTCCAGCCAGTTCGCCAGCGGACTGGCCCTCGTCGCGCCGTGCACGCCGCTCGGACTGCGGCTGACGCTGGCGCCCGGACGCGTCGTGTCCCTGCCGTATCTCACCATGACCGGAAGGGTGATGGAGGCGTTCGGTGCCACGTGCGGCGCTCCCCCGGCCGGCGTTGAGCACGGCGGCACCTGGCAGATCCCGACGGGCGGCTACGTCGCGACACGCTACGCGATCGAACCCGATGCGTCGGCGGCCAGCTACTTTCTCGCTGCCGCCGCCATCACGGGAGGTCGTGTCACGGTCGAGGGCCTCGGTCGCACGAGCCTACAGGGGGACGTCGCGTTCGCCGACGCCCTCGAGCGGATGGGCTGTCGGGTGCTCTGGGAACGCGGCGCGGGCGGCGGCGAGGACCGCATCACCGTCTCCGGTCGCGCCGCCAGGGGCATCGACATCGACATGAACGCCATCAGCGACACGGTGCCGACCCTCGCCGCCGTCGCCCTCTTCGCCTCAGAGCCGACCGTCATCCGCAACGTGGCCCACATCCGGGACAAGGAGACCGACCGGATCGGTGACCTCGTGCGCGAGCTGCGCCGGCTTGGAGCGGCGGCGACCGAGACGGCGGACGGACTCCGGATCGAACCACGGCCGCTCCATGCCGCGACGATCGCCACGTACGACGACCACCGCATGGCCATGAGCATGGCGCTGGCGGGCCTCGTGATCCCGGGCGTGCGGATCGAGAATCCGCGCTGCGTGGGAAAGACCTTCCCGGAATACTGGCGGTTCCTGGGGCGCCTTGCGGGATGGCCGACGGAAGCCCCGGACTGACGCCTCGGATCGACAGGCGACCGGACCGAGCCCGGCACGGTCAGTCCGTGGCGGTCGTCTCGTATCCGCAGTCGGGTGATTCGACGCCCGACTGTCTGAGCGTCCAATCGGCCCGTTCGATCAGCGCCTCGACCGCATCGGCCGGACGCCGGGATCGCTCGCCGGGCGGACTCTTCGACCGCAGGGAGTCATCCATGGCGATGAAGCCCCCGCCGCAGTGCTGGCAATACACGCGATGACCGAGGAGCGTCACGACGATTCGCAGCGAGCGTCCACACACCGGACACGACTGGCTGAAGAAGACGTTGTTGACCATGGGACCCTCCCCTCACAGCGGCGACACGAGGAGCGTTGCACGCACTTCGACCGCGTGCGGAGTGTACGCGCGGCCAGCCAGAGCGGCAAACAAGAATTCGATGAGCGCGGCAGATCCGGCAACCGAGGCAATCTCGGGAGTTGGCGTCGAGGTCGCGATTCCTCATATCGGTGGTTTCCGGTACATTTCATGGCGTTGGGCCGGGGTCGTGGTCGCCTTCGATCGCCTTCCCTCCAACGGGTCCACTGGTGGGCGACCATGCTGCTGAGACCCTGGTGCACCCCGCTGATCATCCTGTTCTGGGGGATCACGAGCGGATGGCTCGTGGTCACGAAGATCGTTCCGTCCCTGCGGCCGGGCACGCCGCCTGGATACCAGGCCCTGTACGCGTCGAACGAGAATCTCGTTCCGGTCGCGTGGACGGTGGAGTGGAACGAGCGGCCCGTCGGCTGGGCGTTGACCGAACTGGAGCGCGGTAGTGATGGAGGACTGCTCGTCACCTCGCGGCTGCGGTTCGACCGGATGCCGTTCGGCGAGCTGATCCCGGGCTGGGTGGGCGCGCTGATGCCCGTGAGCGTGCCCCGGGAGATGGCGACCGAAATCGAGACGCGTGGCCGCATGGAGATCGACCGCGGTGGCCAGCTGCGGCGCTTTTCATCGGTCGTCTCGGTGCCGGCGGCCTTCGAGACGATCACACTCGACGGCTCCTTCCAGCAGGGGGCCCTCGAGATGCGGGTGCGCGCGGGCACGCTCACCTACGACGTGAGCCGGAATCTGCCGGGCCAGATCACGATGGGGGACGAGTTCACACCCCAGGCGATGCTGCCCGGACTGTACGAGGGGAGGCGCTGGACCGTGCCGATCTACAACCCGCTCCGTGCGGCCCACGCCCCGCTGGAAATCCTCCTGGCCGAGGTCGGCGGCGAGGACATTCTCTACTGGGACAACCGGTTGATGCGGGTCGATGTCGTCACCTACCGCGACTCCTCGACCTCGGGAGGTGAGCCCCGGTGTCGCCTCTGGGTCGACAAGGATGGACGGGTGCTCAAGCAGGAAGCCTCGATCCTCGGTGCGAAACTGGCGTTCGTCCGCCGCACCGCGGAGGCGACGGAGTGGATGCTGCGGGACGGAGGCGTGCTCGCGCCCGTTCCGGCGCCTGTTCCGGCCCCCGTCCCCCCGACGCCCGAGCCCCGCCAGCCCGAGGCACCATGATCGAGTTCGACCACGTCACGCGTTCCTACGGCCGCAAGGTGGCCGTCTCCGACCTCACGCTGTCGATCCCGCGCGGCGAACTCTTCGCGCTCCTCGGCCCGAACGGCGCCGGCAAGACCACGACCATCAAGATGCTCGTCGGTCTGCTGCAGCCGTCGCGGGGGGCGGTGCGGGTCTGTGGCTACGACATGACCCGCGACCCCCGGCTGGCCCATCTGCACGTCGGCTATGTCCCCGACGAGCCGTGCCTCTACGACAAGCTCACGGGGCTCGAGTTCCTCTGGTTCATCGCCGACATGTTCGGGATGCCGCGCCACCTCGCCGCCGCGCGCATCGAGCGGGAGATCGAGAACTTCGAGCTCGCGGACTTCGCGGACGACCTCGCCGAGAGCTACTCGCTCGGGATGAAACAGCGGCTGGTCTTCGCCGCATCGCTGCTGCACGACCCCGACGTGCTCGTCCTTGACGAACCGATGGTGGGGCTCGACCCGCGGAGCGTGCGGATCGTGAAGGATCTGTTGCGGGCCCGCACGAGCGAGGGAATGACCGTCTTCATGTCGACCCACACCCTTGCCATGGCCGAGGAGATGGCGGACCGCCTCGGGATCATGGTGCGGGGACGGCTCAGGTTTCTGGGCACCGTGCCGGAGCTGCGGGAGCAGATGGCCCTCGAGACCACGAGCCTGGAGCAGCTCTACCTGCGGATCACGGAGCCGGCGACCGACGACGTGGCGACGCGGGCTGAATCCCGGGACGTCCGATGAGCACCGCGAGGATCCACGGCGCGACGGCCGACACCGTGCGGCCGCTCTCGGTCGATGCCGAGGCACGGCTGTTCTTCCGCCTCCGAGCCCAGATCGCCTGGGCGACGCTGCGGACCATGCTGGCGACCGCGCGGCTGCGGCTCTCGCTCGTCGTGTTTCTCAGTGCCATGTTCTGGGGAGCCGTCTTCGGCCTCTTTCTCGAGGCCTTCCACTTTCTCGACGCGCTCCACGCCGAGGTGATCCCGCTGCTCTTCAACGCGTTCTTCTCGTCGCTCATGCTGATGCTGCTCTTTTCGGCGGGCATCCTCCTCTTCAGCGGCCTGTACTGCTCCGCGGAGGCGCGGCTGCTCCTCACGCTGCCGGTGCGGGCCGAGGCCATCGTCGCCCATGCCTTCCAGACGGCGCTCTGGTTCTCCTGCTGGGGCTTCGTGCTGCTCGGCAGCCCCATGCTGGTGGCCTACGGCGTGATGCGCGGGGCGACCTGGCCCTACTACGTCGTCATCCTGCCGTTCATGGTGTCGTTCGCGGTCATCCCGGCGACCGTCGGGGCCATCCTCTGCCTCGTGCTCGTGCTCTGGATGCCGAAGGTGCGCGCCCACGCGCTCGCCCTGGCCCTCGTGGCGGGATGTCTGGTGCTCTTGGCGATCGGGTGGTGGATGGCGGGGCAAGGCCGTGTCGAGGCGCCCTCCACGACATGGTTCCAGCAGACGCTCTCACGGCTCTCGATCACCGAGCACAAGCTGCTGCCGAGCTGGTGGCTCTCGAGCGGTCTCCTGGAGGCGGCCCGCGCCGGCCACGACCCTGGCGGCTCGCTGCTCGAGTCGCTGTCGTTCCTCGCACTGCTCGTCTCCAACGCGATGGTGCTGCAGCTCCTGGCGGCCTGGATCGCGAAGCACGTCTACCGGACCGGCTACAGCCACGTGATCGCCGAGGCGCCGACGCGTCGGCGTCGCCCGCTCGGCTGGGTCGATCGGATGCTCTCCGGATCGGGCTCATCGGCCGGAAGGCCGCTGCGACTGCTGCTTCTGAAGGACCTGCGCATCTTCCGCCGGGACCTCTCGCAGTGGTCGCAGTTCGTGATCTTCTTCGGGCTCCTCGGGCTCTATTTCTTCAACCTGCGGTCGTTCAACTACCACACCGCATACGCCTCGGTCATCGGCTACCTCAACCTCGCGGTCGTCGGTCTGATCCTCTCGACCTTCACGACCCGCTTCGTCTACCCGATGATCAGCCTGGAGGGGCGCCGATTCTGGATTCTCGGCCTGCTGCCGGTCGGACGCGACCAGATCGTGTGGTCGAAGTTCCTTTTCTCGTTCGTGGGCGGTGTCGTGCCCTGCGTCGGGCTGGTGCTGTTGAGTGACGCGATGCTCGGGCTTCCGTGGCACCTCGTCGTGCAGCATGAGGTGTGCTGCCTGATGCTGTGCATGGGGCTCTCGGGAATCGCCGTGGGTTTCGGCGCGAGGATGCCCGAACTGCACGAGCCTTCGGCGGCGAAGATCTCGTCGGGTTTCGGCGGCACGCTCAACCTGGTCGTGAGCTCGCTCTTCATCCTGACGACGGTGCTCGTCGCCGCGATTCCGGTGCAGATCTCGTCGCTCACGACGGCCCTGGGCGTGCCCCGACTGGCGACCCGGGGGTTCCTCTCGTGGGCGGGCGGTCCGCAGGGCCTCGTGGCCAGTTACGTCGTCATCGTGGCCCTCGGGATCGTGGCGACGCTGGTGCCACT
>DNLZ01000421.1:3653-5905 GCA_003488325.1 Planctomycetaceae bacterium | reverse complement strand
GCGAGGGACCGCCGCGTCGATCTCGCCGTGATCGGTCCGGAGGCGCCGTTGGTCGCCGGAGTGGTCGACGCCTTCCGCGCCGCCGGACTGCGGGCGTTCGGCCCGACCGCCGCGGCGGCGCGACTCGAGGGCAGCAAGGCCTTCTGCAAGCAGATCCTCCACCGCGGAGACGTGCCGACGGCGATGTACCGCGTGTTCAACGGGGCGGCCCGGGCCCGCGACTACGTCGAGGCGCGGGAGGACATGCCGATGGTGGTGAAGGCCGACGGACTCGCCGCCGGCAAGGGCGTGTTCGTGTGCGATGGTCGCGAGGCGGCCCTCGAGGCGCTCGCCGCGCTCGGGAGCGATCCGCAGTTCGCGGCGGCCGCCGGCTCGATCCTGATCGAGGAGCGTCTCGACGGGGTCGAAGTGAGCGTGATGGCGATCACCGACGGCCGCACCATCGTCACGCTGCCGCCGCTTCAGGACCACAAGGCGGCGTACGACGACGACACGGGCCCCAACACCGGAGGCATGGGGGCGTACTGTCCCGCCGCCTTCGTCGATGCCGACCTCATGGCCGAGATCGAGGCGCGGATCCTCGTGCCGACGGTGCACGCCATGCGTCGTGCGAAGGTGCCCTTCGTCGGCGTGCTCTACGCCGGCCTCATGCTCACCGCGCAGGGACCGAAGGTGCTCGAATACAACGTGCGGTTCGGCGACCCCGAGTGCGAGGCGCTGCTCGTGCGGCTCGAGTCGCCGCTGCTGCCGCTGCTCGACGCCGCCACGGATCGCCGGCTCGAGGAGGTGGCGCCGCCGGTCTGGCGTGCGGGAGCCAGCGTGACCGTGATCATGGCAGCGGAGGGCTATCCGGGCCCGGTCGAGCGTGGCAGGACGATCACCGGCCTCGCTGCGGCCGCCGCCGTGCCCGGGGTCGAGGTGTTCCATGCGGCGACGGCATCGCGTGACGGGGCGGTGGTCACCGACGGCGGACGCGTGCTCGCGGTCACCGCCAGCGAGGCCTCGCTCGCGCGGGCCAAGCTGCAGGCCTACACGGCGGTGCGCGCGATCCGCTGGCCCGGCGCGTGGTGCCGCAAGGACATCGCCGACAAGGGTCTGCGGCAGGAGCACGCCCTGCTCGTCGCCGCGGAGGCCGACGCGACCGATGCCGTGTCGCGCGACGAGGGAGACGCACCCGCATGAGGCTACGCGTCGGCATCGTGGGGCTCGGAACGCAGTGGGAATCCCGGCATCTCCCCGCGCTGCGCGCACTGGCCGATCGCTTCGAGATTCGCGGCATCTGCGAGCAGGTCGCCCACCGCGCCCAGCGCGTCGCGGCCCAGCTCGGCGTGGCCGCGGTGGACGGCTTCCGCGCCCTCGCCGCCCGTGACGACATCGACGCGCTTTTGTGCCTCGCCGACCAGTGGTATGGGGCCACGCCGATCCTCGCCGCCTGCGAGCACGGCAAGGCCGTCTACTCGGCCATCTCCCTGCCGCTCGACGCGGGTGAGGGGCAGGCGCTGCGGTCCCGCGTGGAGGCGGCGGGGATCGCCTTCATGGCCGAGCTGCCGCGACGCTTCGCCCCGGCGACCGTCCGACTCAAGGAACTGATCGCGACCACGCTCGGCCCGCCGCGGATGCTCTTCTGCCACCGCCGCATCCCCCTCTCGCCGGTCAGTCCGTCGACGCCGCCGCGCGACCCGGACACCGAATCCCGCGATCTCGTGGAACTCGTCGACTGGTGTCGCTACGTGGTGGGAACGGAGCCGAGCAGCGTGGTGGCGGTCCGCCACGCCGAGGCCCCCGGCGCAGCCCTCGACGACTACAGGATGATGAGCCTCGACTTCACCGCCGAGGGGCCGCCGGGCAACGGGGTGCTCGCCCAGATCAGCTGCGGCTATTACATGCCCCGCGGGTGGGAGGAGGCCGTCGGGTTTCGCCCGCCGCCGGCGCTCCAGGTCGTCTGTGCCGACGGCATCGCGTTCGCAGACCTCCCGGCGAGCCTCGTCTGGTTCGACACGGCGGGACGACATCAGGAATCACTCGAGAGCGAACGTCCCGTCGGCGAGCACATGCTGCTCCAGTTCCACCGCCGGGTGACCAGCCTCGTGCGGCACATGAGCGGCCTCGATGACACGCTCGCCGCGATGCGGATCGTGCAGGGCGCCGCCGAGAGCATCGCCTCGGGGCACCGAGTGCGGCTGTGAGCGGGGGGCCGTCGGCGGCCCTCCTCGATGCCGCGGCGGTGCGAGCAGATCCAGCACGCACCCCAT
>DNLZ01000421.1:1193-3236 GCA_003488325.1 Planctomycetaceae bacterium | reverse complement strand
GCGTCGCGATCAGTTGTTGCTGAAGTCGAGCTTCTTGCCGGACTTCACACCGAGCGGATTGCGCAGGAACCGGCGCCGGCAGTCGGCGCAGAGGTCGAACCGCAACGTGCGGGTGTCGTCATCCAGGGCCGACGCGACGAGGCCGTCATCGAGTCGCTCGAGCAGGTCCTGGACGTCGTCGAGATGGTCAGCATCCGCAAGGGCCGCATCCTCGACGCCGTCGCGCGACGACTCGGCGTCGTCGGGAGCCGCGTACACCTCGATCTTGACGACGTGCCGGATCTCGTCGTGCGTGTCGATCGGGCGTTTGCACATGTCGCAGGAGTAATGCAGCATCTCGGGCTCCGAGGAGGGGTTCCGCACGTCGGCGCCGGCGTGCGGATCCGGTCGCGGCCGACGAGGCCGACCACGATCAACTGAGTGTGACCGCGGGCTTCGCGGCTGGCAAGCGCCGTGCGCGCGGATCCCATCTGCCCCTGGAGCCGCCACCCGGTTGCATGAGCACGCGACAAGGTGGGCGGTTTGCGGGCTCGAGTGACGGAGCGGTAGACTCTGCCGTTCACGGGTATCACCGGTTGCATCGCACGAGGTGGAGCGGCCGGGGCGACGGCATTCAGCGTCGCGATATCCGGGAAAGCGCCACCTCAGGACAGGCACACCGTAGGACAGGCATCGGGTCGATCATGACCGCCATGACGGCTGCCGCTTTTCCGGGCCCGGCTCCTTCCGGCGCGCTCGCGATGAGCGTGCTGGTGCTCAACCGTTCGTTCGTCGCCGTGCACATCACCAACGTGCGGCGGGCCATCACCCTGCTCTTCCGGCACCTGGCCGAGGTGGTGCATATCGAGGAGGGGCACTACGGGGCCTACTCGTTCGAGTCCTGGCGGGAGCTTTCGGCGGTGCGGGCCGCGTTCCGCGGCGCCGGGGCCGATGCCGATCACGACTGGGTGCGGGCGGTGGGATACGACCTGCAGGTGCCCCGTGTGATCCGGCTGGTCGGCTGTGATCGCAGCCCCCGCAACGGCCTCCGCTTCAACCGCCGCAACGTGTTCGCTCGCGACGGCAACGTCTGCCAGTACTGCGGTCGGCACTTCCCGACGAGCGAATTGTCGCTCGATCACGTCATGCCCCGGAGCCGTGGCGGCGTCACCAGCTGGGAGAACATCGTCTGTGCGTGCGTGGCCTGCAATGTCAGCAAGGGAGGAAGGACTCCGGCGGAGGCGCGGATGCAGCTGATTCGGCAGCCGGTCAAGCCGAAGCGCAGCCCCCTCCTTTCGATCAAGCTCGGCAATCCGAAGTACGCGAGCTGGAAGGGATTCGTCGACAGCGCCTACTGGCTCGTCGACCTGCGCTGACCGGTTGAGGAGCCCGGCCTTCCAGGGCCTTTTTCAAGAGGCCCTTTTCCCGGGGCTGCTCACAGCCCAGCCGCCGCTCAGCGCCGCTGTCCGAGAATGACGAGCCGTGCCGCTGTCCGACAACGACGGCCGGCGCCCTCAACTGGCATGCCGACCCATCGCACCGGGCTCAGCCGCAGAGCGGCTCCTTCTTCTCCGTGATCACCGGAAGCTGCGGGGACATCTCGGCGTTGAGTTCCTTGAAGTCCTTCCATTCGGCCGGCAGGTTGTCCTCGTGAAAGATGGCCTCGACGGGGCACTCGGGCACGCACGCCTCACAGTCGATGCACTCGTCGGGATGGATGTAGACCATCTTGTCCCCCTCGTAGAAGCACTCGACGGGGCAGACGACCACGCAGTCGGTGTACTTGCAGGCGAAACACGGTTCGGCGACGACGTGCGTCATGCTCGGAAACTCCTCTGGGCTGCGGCGATGGGGGCGGGGACGGTGTCCAAAACGGCAGAATCGTAGGAGGGGTGCGCGGCGCTGTCAACGAAGCCGCGACCCGGGAGAGGGCATCGGCACGGGGAGGATCGCTCCTCCAGTCCCCGCCATGTTTGCCGTTGGTGACGGACGCGGCATGGTCCTATGCTGGAAGAGGTACGGGAGGGCGTCGCGGGGCAGCCCGATGGCCCGCGGCGACCCCGC
>DNLZ01000421.1:0-886 GCA_003488325.1 Planctomycetaceae bacterium | reverse complement strand
CCCGCGGCGACCCCGCCGACGGACGATCGCCGGAAGGAACACGTCGTGGACGAACCCGCCGCCGGAGACGTTTCGCCGGGTCTTGCCTCGGTCGGGGATCGACGGCTCGTCGCAGACTGTGTGGCCGGTGCGCCGGGCGCATGGGAGACGTTCGTCGGCCACTTCGGCGGCTTGTTTCACCACGTCGCCCAGCGCACCGCGACCCAGCGTGGCCGGACGCTCGGAAGCGCGGACCGTGACGACATCGTGGCCGACATCCTGCTCGCCTGCGTCCACGACGACGCCGCGGTGCTCCGCGCGTACGCCGGTCGGGCGAGCCTGCCGACCTACCTCACGGTGATCGCACGGCGCGTCACGGCGAGGTGGCTGACCAGGCAGGCTCGAGCCGCACCGCCCGTCGGTGCGCCGCGGCATGTCGGGGCGGCACCCGCGGCGGCGAGCGGCGTCGATCGGGAGGAGATCGAACTGCTCCTCGGCCGCCTCGACGAGCGCGAGCGGCTGCTGGTGCGCCTGCATCATCTCGAGGCGCGAAGCTACGGAGAGATCAGCCGGCTCACCGGCATGCCGCTCGGTTCGATCGGCCCGGCGCTCTCGCGCGCGAAGGCGAAGATGCGGCTGCCGGCCGCAGGCTGATGGCCCGCCGCCCCGCCAGGCGCCCGCGTCATCGGAGGCCGGCGGTCGGCTGCGCGGCCACGGGGCCGATCGACAGCGCGGGGTCCGCGAGATCGACCGGTTCGTACCCCGGATACGCGGGCATCTGCCAGAGCTGGGTCGGATCGGTGGCCGGAGCGTTCACGGCGTAGGACGTGACGTCCAGCGAGAACTCGACGCCCGACGCGGGCCAGGAAATCTCGACGAGGTGAGGCAGGGCCGCGCCCGATGCCGG
>DNLZ01000422.1:7306-8376 GCA_003488325.1 Planctomycetaceae bacterium | reverse complement strand
TTGGCTAAGGTCTAGAGCGCATCCCGTTTTGCTGAAGCGACGAGTTGGCAGACTCGAGAAGGGAGGCGAGTGGGTCGGCGAACGCTCGATGAGCGTGTGGCCGCTGCGGCCACAGCGAGGAGACTTTTGCCGCCCCCGAGCCGTTGCTCCACGAAAGCCGGAGACGTTCTATCTAGCGGAACCAGCCGCGCAGGGGATCGAACATCCGCACCGCCACCATCACCTCGCCGTCGCCGACGCCTCCGAGCGCCGGTCCGATCGCCCGCTGGCGATAGCCGAGGTCGATCGTCACGCGTTCCGTGGCGGCGTAGGTGACGCCGGCACCGGCCTGCCACGCCATCGATCCCGTCGACTCCGCGGCCGCCGTGCCGATGCCGATGCCCCCACCGGCGTAGGCCCCGATCCGTTCGGTGATGCCGACATCACGCCACGCGTTGACCATGCTCGACCATGGTCGCGGTCCCGGTCCCGCGGCAGCCGACGAGGCGGCGGCGGGGCCACCCCGACCCTCCAGTTCGAGCCTCAGCCAGCCGGCAGGCCGCGGCAGCGCCATCCCGACGGCCATCTCCCCGCCGGCGCCGCCACCCACGACTCCCGGCGTCAACGGCGACGGCCCCGGTTCGGCCACGGAACCGCTGCGCACGGGGCCCGACGTGGCCACCATCCCGGTCACGTAGAGACGCGCATCATGGGCTGCGTGGCCGTCGGGCATGGAGGCCGTCGTGTCGCGGCGAGACGTGGCGTGTGACGACGCGGGGTCGATGGGGCATGCCTCACAGGCCACCGCGGGCGCCGGGCCGTCGGCCGCGGCGGCAGGCGGGATCCCGCCCTCCACCGCCATGATCGCGACCGCCGGCAACGCGGACGCCACCGTGAGGTTGCACACGAACATGGCCGTGCGGGCCAAACTCGTGTGGGCCGCGCTCGCGCGGGCCAGGGTCGTGCGGTCCAGAGCCATGCGGGCTGTGCGAGTCATCGCTGCGACCTCCCTGTCGCGGCGATCGCAGCGGCGCCGCCTCGGACGGTCGTCGCCGGATCTCCTGCCAACCCTACGCGGCTGGTCCAGCGTC
>DNLZ01000422.1:0-6936 GCA_003488325.1 Planctomycetaceae bacterium | reverse complement strand
CAACGCTGGACACTTGGCGTCGCGGCCGCGTTCGACCGGCACGGCGGCGCCCACCGCTCAGCGGGTCGCGCCGACCTGCGCGTCAGCCGCAAAAAGTGCCCGGGCCGCGGCTCCGATCGCGGGTGCGTGGGCGGGCTCGATCGGATCGAGCAGCGGCAGGATCGGCCCGGTCGCGGCGATCCCGGCGGCGGCCACCGCCTCGTGCAGAACACGGATCGGGCTGTGGGCGTTGCGCAGGGTCTCGAGGGGCGCGAAGATCGTGCGAATCCGCTCGGCCTCGGTCCAGTCTCCGTGCCGCACGGCCGCGAGGAGGTCGCACGACAGCCGCGGCGCGACGCATCCGCAGCCGGTCGTGAAGCCGCCCAATCCGAAGTCGCGCAGGTGGACGATCGCGGGCTGCTCGCCGATGCCACTGATGATCGTGGCCGGGTCGACGAGCGTCACGAGCGTGCGCAGGTAGGGATCGTTGGCGGGGTCGGTCCTCACGGTGGCGTACTTGATCACGGACACGAGGCCGTCCCGGCAGAGCCGCGCGACATCCTCCGGTTCGATGAACCCGTCGTGCTTCACGTAGAGCAGGGCGGGGATGCCGGCGGCCTCGACGAAGCGTCGCACGCCCGTGGCGACTCCGGCGCTGGTCGTGATTCCCTGGTGCGGGAGGACCATCGCGGTGGAGAACCGGTGGCGTCGCAGCGCGCGGGCGTGCTCGAGCAGCAGGCCGAAGGTCGGACCGGCCGCGGGCACGACGAGCGTCTCGGCGGACGGCAGCCGGCCGAGCATGTCGAGCAGCGGCTCGTACTCGTCGAGCGGCAGGTGATAGACGTTGGCGTTGCCACCGTAGAGCAGGAGCGTGATCCCGCCGGCCTCGATGTGCCGGATCAGGGCCGCGTTCGCCCGTTCGTCGAGGGCTCCGCGGGCGTCACGCGCCAGGGGCGGCACGGCCATCGGCGAGCGGGCGAAGTGATCGGGTGTCAGACAGGCTTTGGCCATGACGTCCTCGGGTAAAGCGGTCGTCCGTGATGGTGGGGGCGAGCGCGCCTGCGGCCGGCGACGCACCGCGCCGCGCGGGGGACGTCGCCGTCGTCAAAAGATATCAGGCTCCGGCTCCGCCGCGGGGCCTGAGCCGCGCTCGAGGAAGCGGAAGTCGCAGCCATGGTTGGCCTGCGTGGTCTCGTCGATGAAGAGCCGCGTGTAGCCACGCGTGAAGCGGGGCGGTGCGGCACGCCACAGGGCCATGCGCCGCGTGATCTCGGCGTCGTCCACGAGCAGGTCGAGCCGACGACCATCGACGTCGAGTGCGATCCGATCACCGGTCTGCACGATCGCGAGCGGGCCGCCCACGGCCGCCTCCGGGGCGACGTGGAGCACGCAGGTGCCGTAGCTCGTGCCGCTCATCCGGGCGTCCGATACGCGCACCATGTCCCGCACGCCCCGCTCGAGCAGCGGCCTCGGGATCGGCAGCATGCCCCACTCGGGCATGCCCGGTGCCCCGAGCGGGCCGGCATTTCGGAGCACGAGCACGTCGTCGGCCGTGATGCCCGAGGACGGGTCGTCGATCCGGGCCTTGAGGTCGGGGTACGAATCGAAGACGACGGCGCGGCCGACGTGCGTCCGCAGCCTCGGCTCGGCGGCGGTCGGCTTGATCACGCAGCCGTCCGGCGCGAGCGAGCCCCGCAGGACGAACGTGCCGCCCGCCGTGGAGAGCGGCGAGGCCAGCGGCAGGATCACGCGGTCGTCGATCACCTCGGCCCCGGCGATGTCCTCGCCGAGCGTCCGCCCGGTGACGGTGAGGCATCGCAGGTCGAGCAGGTGGGCGATGCGCGAAAGGAGTGCCGGCACACCGCCGGCATCGTGGAAGTCCTCCATGAGGTACTCACCGGCGGGCCGGAGGTTGGCGAGCACGGGCGTCGTGCGAGACAGCGCGTCGAAGCGGTCGAGCGCCAAGGGCACGCCCGCACGGCCGGCGAGCGCGAGCAGGTGGACGATGGCGTTCGTCGAGCCGGCGAGCGCCATGTCGGTGACGATCGCGTTGTCGAACGCCGCCGGGGACAGGATCCGCGAGGGACGCAGGTCCTCCCACACCATGTCGACGATCCGGCGGCCGCACGCCGCAGCCATCCGGGCGTGGGCCGAGTGGACGGCGGGGATCGTCGCCGCGCCCGGCAGGGACATCCCCAGCGCCTCGGTGACGGCCGCCATCGTCGAGGCCGTGCCCATCGTCATGCACGTGCCGGCGGACCGCGCGATGCCCTCCTCGAGCTGCCGCCAGACGCATGCGTCGAGGCAGCCCGCCTGACGCTGCGCCCAATACTTCCATACGTCCGTGCCGCTGCCGAGCCTCTCGGTCCGGTGGCGACCGGCGAGCATGGGACCGGCGGGCAGGAAGATCGCGGGCAGGTCGGCCGAGATCGCTCCCATGAGGAGCCCCGGGACCGTCTTGTCGCAGCCTCCCATGAGCACGGCGCCGTCCACCGGATGGCTCCGCAGCACCTCCTCGGCCTCGAGCGCGAGCAGGTTGCGGTAGAGCATCGCCGTCGGCTTCATGAACATCTCGGACAGGGCGAGCACCGGGATCTCCACCGGAAACCCGCCCGCCTGCCAGACGCCGCGCTTCACCTCCTGCACCCGCTCCGGGAAGTGCGTGTGGCACTGCGACAGGTCGCTCCAGGAGTTGAGGATGGCGATCACGGGCCGCCCCTCGGCCTCCTCGGCCGCGTAGCCCATCTGCCGCAGGCGGCTGCGATGGCCGAAGCTGCGGAGATCGTCCGGGGCGAACCAGCGCTGCGAGCGCAGACGGCGCGGATCGCGTGCGCCGGGAAGGGAGGGGCCGGCGGTCGTCGGTGCGGTCATGGAACGCGACGCCGGGAAGACGCTCACCGCGCGATGAGCTTCGTGAGCCGTGCGTTGGTGCGGACGTAGACCGCGCCGTCGGCCACCGCGGGCGAGGCGAGCACCTCGTCCTCGAGGTCGAGCGTCGCGAGCACGCGGCCCTCGTCGCCGGAGACGTCCACGATCTGCACGAGCCCCTTCTCGCTGACGCAGATCATCCGGTCGCCCACGATCGCGGGCGTCGCGCTGAACGGCCCCTCGAGCCTCAGCTGCCAGAGTCGTTCGCCGTCGGCGATCGAACCGGCGGTGAGCACGTCGGCCTTGCCGAGGGCGAAGACGCGACCGCCGCTCGCCACGGCGCTCGGCGTGCCGGGACTCAGCCGGCTCGAGCGCCAGAGCTGCCGCGGCTTCGTGCCGTCGCCGTCGGGTGACGCCAGGGCGGTCACGCCGTGCGAGGGCACGTAGAGCACGCCGTCGAGCACGCAGCCGGAGGGGATCGTCGCCGCACCCCCGTCGTACGACCACGCGACGCCTCCGTCGGTCGTCCGCACGACGTCGAGGCCGGTCTTCGATTGGAGTGCGACGAGACCCGGCGAGACGACGAGGGGCGACGTCCAGTTGGCCGCCTTCGGCCGGTCGATCCGCCAGCGGTTCTCGCCGGTCGCCGCGTCGATCCCGAGCGCGTACGACTCGCTGTCGTTCTCCACCTGCGCGACGACGGTGCCGTCCGTGACGACGAGTGAGCTGGTCATGCCGAGGCTGTTGCTCACGTTGGGATAGTCCGCGGTGAGTCCCCGGAACCACACGAGCCCGCCGTCGCGATCGAGGCAGACGAGGTCGTTCGACGACCAGAGGGCGTAGAGCCGGCCGTCGTGCCAGCACGGCGTCGGCGCCGCGACACTCGTCTTGCCGTGGCACATGGTGCGTCCCGTCGCCCAGAACTGCCGCTCCCAGAGCGTGCGGCCGCTGGCGGCGTCGAGCGCGATCGCGTGGAGCCGCTGCTGATCGGGCCCGCTCGAACAGGTCACGAACACGCGGTCGCCGGCGACGATCGCACCCGACAGCCCGCGACCCGGCAGCGACACCGACCACGCGATGTTCTCGCGCGACAGGGTCGCGGGCAGGTCGGGGCCCACGGCGACACCGCTGCCGGCGGGACCGCGGAATCCCGGCCAGTCGGCCGCCACTCCCGCGATGGCGATCCCGGCGACGCACGCGGTGATGGCGGCCACACTCAGTCGGCGGTTCGTGCGGGCGGCAGGCATGGAAGCGCGGCCTTGGGCAAGCGGTGGGAAAGCGAGGATGCGGGTTTCAGGGCGCGGCCGGGGGCGGGCCCCCCGAGGGCGTCGCGGGTCGGTCGAGGGCGAGGATCGCGGTGCCCGCGGCGTCGCACACGCGGAATTGGAACTGCCACTCCTTCGTCCAGTCCTGCGTCTGGCCGTCCTGGCAGAGCTTTACGAGGAAGCGGTTGGCGCCCTTCGTCAGTCGGATCGGCACGCGGTACTGATCGATGCGCATGCCGCGGTGATACTCGTCGCGGCCGAAGAGCAGACGGCCGTTGTGCCAGACCTTCCACGCATTCTTGCAGCCGAGCCTGATCTCCGCGTCCCGCTCCGCATCCGACGCGAAGCCGGTCGATGCGTAGGCGACCACCTCCTTGAGACCGTCGTCCGGGCCCGGATAGGCCTTGTTGATGTCGACCATGCCGTAGGGATCCGCGGTCATGAACGCCTTCCAGCGGACGTCGCTGCCATCCTTCCCCGGCCATGCGGCATCCGCGCTGGGGGGCATGCCGGCCACGGCCTCCGGAGGGTACGACGCCGCGAACCCGGCCTCGGCGGTGTTGTCGAAGGGACCGACCACCTGCCAATGCGTGAGAAACCCGAAGTGACGGGGCAGGTCGACCACCTCCCCCTTCTTCTCGAGTGCCTTCGTGATCGCCTTGATCTGATCGACGTCGCGGGCCGCGTCGAGGGCGCGTCGGTAGGCGGCCGTCGCGCCGGCGTCACCCGCCGCGTCGAGCCTCGTCGCGTCGTCGATGACCCGCTGAACGGCGTCGTGACGCAGTTCGACGCTCGGATCATCGAGCATGCGATCGATGAGGGCCTCGGCGGCCGCGGCATCGCGCCCGCGGATCAGTTCCCACGCGAGGCGGCGCCCCCGCGGGTCGTGACGGGTGTCGCCGAGGTATGTGACGAGTGCGTCGACGGGGAGCGTGTCGCTGCGCGCGGCGATGGCATCGACCGCCGCCCGGAGCCAGTTCGCCGCGTAGGGATTGGCGCCATCGAGGCCCTCGAGCACCCGCGGGATCGCCGTCGCGTCGAGGGCGGCGAGCGACCGCCATGCCGCGGTCGCGGCCGGGTTTCCCGATCCCTCGGGCCCCACCGCCCGCAGGATCGCCACCGCGTCGGGCGCGTCGGCGCTCCACGCCGGACCGGCGACCGCCGTCAGCACGGAGGATATGAAGAGCAACCGCCGCATGAGTGGCAGGCTATCCGCCGCCGACCGGTCCACGCAACCGCCGCCACCATCGTCGGGCGGGCGCCGCACGCGGTCCGTGACCTGCATGCGGGTCGAGACCGGTGGCACGCGCTGTCCGCTCGGCGTACGCTGCCCGTGCCGCAACGGGAAGCACACGCGGTCCGGTCGGGCCGGGTCGCACCGCTGCGCACGACTTCCAGAGCCCTGCGTCGAGGCATCTCATGACACCGTCTGAAAACGACTCGTGGTGGCGGCCCATGCAAGCGGCCGGTCGGTGCCGAATCGAGGGGGCGGCGGGGCGCTCCCCCGGCGGCCTCCGCCCGGTCGCCGTGATCGCGTGCATCGTCGCGCTGGCGATGCCGATCGCACGTGGCGACTGGCCGCAGTTTCGCGGTCCCGACGGGTCGGGCCATGCCGCCGCCGACCCGCCGGTGCGTTGGAGCGAGACGGAGGGCGTGGTCTGGAAGACGCCGCTGCCCGGGCTCGCGTGGTCGTCGCCGGTCGTGTGCCGCGGGGGCATCTACCTCACCACCGCCGTACCCGACGACGCGGGGCATTCGCTGCGGCTGCTGCGGCTCGACGCGACCAAGGGCACGGTGGACTGGACCAAGGAGCTGTTTCGTCAGGAAGGACAGGTGCCCATTCACAAGAAGAACAGCCATGCGAGCCCGACGCCCGTGGTGGATGGCGATCACCTGATCGTGCACTTCGGTCCCCATGGGACCGCACGGACGACGCTCGGCGGTGACGTGGTCTGGCAACGCGTGCTCGACTACAAGCCGGTGCACGGCAACGGTGGGTCCCCGGCGCTTGCGGGGGACGTCGTCGTGATCTGCTGCGACGGCGGCGACACGCAGTTCGTCGTCGGCCTCGACAGGAACACGGGCGAGGAACGGTGGCGCACGCCCCGTGCCACGTCGCCGGCGAAGGGGTTCTCGTTCTCGACACCGCTCGTGATCGACGTCGACGGCCGTGCGCAGGCGGTCTGCCCCGGCAGCGACGCGGTGTTTGCCTACGATCCGGCCGACGGCAGCGAGATCTGGCGGGTGAACTATCCCGGCGGCTATTCGGTCACGCCACGACCCGTGTACGGGGCGGGGCTCATCTTCGTCAGTTCGGGGTACGACCGGCCGGTCCTCTACGCGATCGATCCCCGTGGACGGGGCGACGTCACGGCGACGCACGTGCGCTGGAAACTCGAGCGGGGGGCGCCCCACACGCCGTCGGTGCTCGTCGTCGGCGACGAGTTCTACTGCGTGGCCGACAACGGCATCGCGACGTGCCTCGACGCCCGCAGCGGGGCCGAGCACTGGGTGCAGCGTCTCGGGGGCAACTATTCCGCGTCGCCGCTCCACGCGGCCGGCCGCGTCTACTTTCAGGAGGAAACGGGAGAGACGATCGTCGTGCAGGCCGGGCGTGCCTTCGTCGAACTGGCCCGCAACCGCGTCGGTGACGGCGAACGCACCTACGCCTCGCACGCCCTCGACGGCGACGACCTCCTGCTCCGCAGCGAGGCGGCGCTCTATCGCATCGCCCGCTAGAGCACGTCTTGCGTAGGTGGAGCGACGACGGGGCAAACCAAGGTGGGTAGGCGAAGGGGGTCGGCGAACGCTCGAGGAGCATTGG
>DNLZ01000160.1:2348-6370 GCA_003488325.1 Planctomycetaceae bacterium | reverse complement strand
TGCGGCCGGAGCGAGGAGACCTTTGCAGCCCCCAGCCAGCCGTGACATCGGGGGTATTTTGCGGACGGAGCGCGCTGGGTATCCTGCGACCACCGGTGGCGTTCGGAGTGGCGGACGGCGCCCCGGCCCTCCCGGCACACGTCTCCGCCATGGACCTGACGGCGTATCAGACCGAGGGGTTCCACGACGAACTCTTCGACGAGGCCCTGCGTCCCCGCCCGGGGGCCGACCTGCTCGTGCGTCGCCTGGCGGGATTCTCCACAGGCGAACTGGCCGAGCGACAGCGGGCGGCCGACAAGGCGCTCCTCACGATGGGGATCACGTTCAACGTCTACGGCCACGAGGCCGGGACGGAGAAGATCTGGCCTTTCGACATCGTGCCCCGGGTGATCGAGGCCGCCGAGTGGTCGGGGATCGAGCGCGGCCTCATCCAGCGGATTCGTGCGCTCAACCTCTTCATCGACGATGTCTACAACGGGCGGCGGATCGTCGCCGATCGGGTGGTCCCCGACTGGCTCGTCGACTCGGGCGCGTGCTTCCGCGGGCCGTGCGCCGGGCTGCGGCCGCCGCGCGGGATCTGGAACCACATCACCGGCACCGATCTCGTGCGTGGCGGGGACGGCGTGATGTACGTGCTCGAGGACAACCTGCGGACCCCGTCGGGTGTCTCGTACGTGCTCGAGAATCGCGAGGTGATGAAGCGCACCTTCCCGCAGCTCTTCGCCGGGCAGCGGATTCGCCCGGTCGAGGACTACCCCGAGAAGCTCCTCGCGATGCTCCACTCGATCGCCCCGCCACACCGTCGCGATCCGACCGTCGTGGTGCTGACACCGGGGATCTACAACTCCGCCTACTTCGAGCACAGTTTCCTCGCGAGGCAGATGGGCGTGGAGCTCGTGCAGGGCTCCGACCTCGTGGTCGAGCACGACGTCGTCTTCATGCGCACGACGCGGGGGCTCGAGCGGGTGGACGTGATCTACCGGCGGATCGACGACGACTTCCTCGATCCGCAGGCGTTTCGCCCCGACTCGCTCGTGGGCGTGCCGGGCATCATGGCCGCCTATCGGGCGGGCAACGTGTCGCTCGTCAACGCCCCCGGCACCGGCATCGCCGACGACAAGGCCGTGTATGCCTACGTCCCGCAGATCATCCGCTACTACCTCGGCGAGGACGCGATCATTCCGAACGTGCCGACGTTCGTCTGCGGGGAGGAGGATCAGTGCAGCCACGTGCTCGCGAACCTCGAGCACCTCGTCGTGAAACCGGCGAACGAGTCGGGCGGCTACGGCATCGTCCTCGGCCCCCGTGCCACGAGGGAGCAGCTCGCCGACTGCCGCGACCGGATCCGGGCCAATCCGCGGAACTACGTGGCCCAGCCGATGCTGTCGCTGTCGCGCGTGCCGACCGTCGTGGGCAACGCGCTCGAGGGCAGGCATGTCGACCTGCGGCCCTTCATCCTCTACGGCGAGGAGATCCACGTGCTGCCCGGCGGACTCACCCGCGTGGCGCTCGTGAAGGGATCGCTCGTGGTGAACTCGTCGCAGGGAGGTGGCAGCAAGGACACCTGGGTGGTGAACGCCGACCCGGCCTCCCACGCGAGCGCGTCGGGCGACGGTCTCGCGGGTGTGGCAGGTCGGACCGCCGGCCCCGGGGGGACGGCCTGACATGCTTTCACGGGTGGCCGACAGCCTCTACTGGATGAACCGGCAGATCGAGCGGGCGGAGAACGTCGCCCGGGCGGTCGAGACCACGCTCGATCTCGTGCTCGACGGCACGATCAGCCACGGGCGGCTCTGGAATGCCCTCGTCTGCACGTTCGGCGACCAGGCGGACTTCTGGGCGCGCCACGGGCTCGCCGATCAGGATCACGTCATCACGTTCCTCGCCTTCGATCCCGGCAATCCGAACTCCATCGCGAGCTGCCTGCAGGCGGCCCGCGAGAACGCGCGGACCGTGCGGGACATGATCTCCGCGCCGATGTGGGAGGAGGTCAACAAGGCCCACCTCTTCGTGCGGTCGGCGGCGGGGCGCGCCGACCTGCACAACCCGCGCGACTTCCTCGACGAGGTGAAGCGGGCCAGCCAGCTCATCACCGGCGTGTCGGATGCGACGATGTCGCACGGCGAGGCCTGGCACTTCGCCCGCCTGGGCCGGCTCGTCGAGCGGGCTGACAAGACGAGCCGGGTGCTGGATGTGGAGCACTATTTTCAGCCGGCGGCTTCAGCCTTCGCGCCGCCGGCGGGGAGCGGGTTTCAGCCGGCGGCTTCCGCCTTCGCGCCGCCCGCGGGAAACGGGTTCCGACCGCCGGCTGCGGGCGTCGGAATCCCCACGGCAGGCCTCGCTCCGCCGGGCGCCGATGCCGTGCAGTGGTCGGCCGTGCTCGACAGCGCCAGTGCGCTCGAGATGTACCGCCGGCAGTACGGCGTGGTCTCGCGGCGGCATGTGGCCGAGTTCCTCATCTTCGACCGGTTCTTCCCCCGGGCAATCCACTTCTGCCTGCTGAAGGCCGAGGAGTCGCTGCTCGCCGTGACCGGCGGGGCGAAGGGTGTCTTCACCAATCAGGCGGAGCAACGCCTCGGCCGCCTCAGGTCGAAGCTCGACTACGGCGACATCGACGAGATCCTCGAGGGAGCGGGCGGACTGCATGGCTTCATCGACGGGTTTCAGTCGAGGCTCAACCGCGCGAGCGACGCGATTCACGACACGTTCTTCGCGCTGCGGCCCGTCGGCAAGCCCGCCGAGGCGGCGGAGCGGGTCACGGCGTAGGCCGGTCGGCGAACCACCCGCCAGCAGGACCCACCCATGGCGATCCGCATCGCGCTGCACCACGAGACCGTCTACCGGTTCGACCGCGACGTGTCGCTCGCGCCCCACATGATCCGCCTGCGGCCGGCGCCGCACTGCCGCACGGCCATCACGGGCTATTCGCTCACCGTCGAGCCGGCCGGGCACTTCCTCAACTGGCAGCAGGATCCACAGGGCAACCAGGTCGCGCGGGTCGTCTTTCCCAAACAGACCCGCGCGCTCGTGCTGCGCGTCGATCTCGTCGCCGAACTGGTCGCGATCAACGCATTCGACTTCTTCCTCGAGCCCGATGCCGAGCGATTTCCGGTCGGCTACGATTCGATCCTCGCCGCCGAACTGGCCCCCTACCTCGCGACGCTGCCGGGGCCCGCGCCCCTCCTCGACGGCTTCGTGGCGGAGTTCCGGCAGACAGCACTCCGATCGGCTGGCGACGTGCCGCGCACGATCGACGTGCTCGTCGCCCTCAACCGGGCCGTGAAGGAGCGCGTGGGCTACGTGATCCGCCTCGAGCCCGGTGTGCAGGCGCCCGACGAGACGCTCGCGCTCGGCCGCGGCAGCTGCCGTGATTCAGCCTGGCTGCTCGTGCATGCGGCCCGACGCTGCGGGTTGGCGGCCCGCTTCTGCTCGGGGTATCTCGTGCAGCTGGCCCCCGACGTGGCTCCCCTCGAGGGGCCGGTCGGCCCGAGCGAGGATTTCACCGATCTCCACGCGTGGGCTGAAATCTTCCTTCCCGGTGCCGGATGGGTCGGACTCGATCCCACCAGCGGGCTCCTGACGGCCGAGGGCCACATCCCGCTCGCGAGCACACCCGATCCGTGGAGTGCCGCGCCGGTGAGCGGCGCGGTCGACCCCTGCCGCACCGAGTTCGAATTCCGGATGCGGGTCGAGCGTCTGGCGGAGAGCCCACGGACCACGCGGCCCTTCTCCGACGAGCAGTGGTCGCGGATCGACGCCGTGGGTCACGCGGTCGATGCCGCCCTCGGCGAAGCTGGCGCGAGGCTCACCACCGGAGGCGAGCCGACGTTCGTCTCGATCGACGATTTCGATCACGCCCAGTGGAATACGACGGCCCTCGGCGCGGAGAAGCGGGGGAAGGCGGGCGTGCTCGCCCGGCGGCTGCTCGATCGTCTCGCGCCCGGCGGCGCACTCGTCGAGGAGCAGGGGAAGTGGTACCCGGGGGAGCCGTTGCCACGCTGGGCGATCGACATCGTGTGGCG
>DNLZ01000160.1:0-1948 GCA_003488325.1 Planctomycetaceae bacterium | reverse complement strand
CCGACCGGCCCGGCGGCACGTGCCGGCGAGCTCGTGAGGCTCCTCGCGCGGGCGCTGGGCCTCGATCCCGCGATGGTCATGGAGGCGCACGAGCAGAAGGGCCTCGAGGCGTCCGGTGTGCAGGAGCACAGCGTGCCGCGCGCGTGGGTGCTGCCGGTCCTGCGGTTTCACGACGGGCTGGGGGCGCGGTGGCGGACGAGCACCTGGCCGGTGGCCGACGGCCGGGTGGTCCTCGTGCCCGGCGACTCTCCGGCGGGCCTGCGGCTGCCGATGGCCAGCCTCCCGTGGCCGACCGACGAGGAGGTGCGCGCCGGCACGTCGCTCGTGCGGACCGCGCTGGTCACGGAGGAGCGCGAGGGTCGCATCCACGTCTTCCTGCCGCCGCTCGATCCGGGGCACGACCTCGTCGCCGATGCGCAGGGACCGGCGGACGACTGGCTCGAGCTCGTCGGCCGCGTGGAGGAGGCGGCGACGCAGATGGAGATCGCCGTGGTGGTCGAGGGCTATCCGCCTCCGTCCGATCCGCGGCTCGTCCGGCTGCAGGTCACGCCCGATCCCGGCGTCATCGAGGTCAACGTGCCGCCTGTGTCGAGCTGGCCCGACCTCGTGCGGCTGCGCCACGTGCTCGACGAGGAGGCCCGGTCGAGTCGGCTGGGTGCGGAGAAGTTCGAGATCGACGGCCTGCACACCGGAACCGGTGGCGGCGACCACCTCGTCCTCGGCGGTCCGACGGCGGCGGAAAGCCCGTTCCTGCGGCGCCCCCACCTCCTCGGTGCCCTCGTCGCCTACTGGAACAATCATCCGTCGCTGTCCTACCTCTTCTCGGGGCGCTTCATCGGCCCGACGAGCCAGGCCCCGCGGATCGACGAGGCTCGGCACGAGAGCCTCTACGAGCTCGAGATCGCGCTCCAGGAGATGCGGAGGGCGGGGCCGGTCGCGCCGCCGTGGTTCGTCGATCGTGTGTTTCGTGACATCCTCACCGACATGACCGGCAACACCCACCGCACGGAGTTCTGCATCGACAAGCTCTTCTCGCCCGACACCGACGGCGGTCGGCGCGGCCTCGTCGAGCTCCGGGCGTTCGAGATGCAGCCGCACGTGCGGATGGGCCTCCTCGCCCAGCTCGTGGTCCGGGCATGCGTGGCCTGGTTCACGCGTGAGCCCGCCGCGGCGCCTGCCCGGCTCGTGCGCTGGGGGACGTCGCTCCACGACCGCTTTCTGCTCCCGCACTTTCTCATGCGCGACTTCCGTGAGGTGGTGGCCGACCTCCGTGCCGCCGGCTTCGCATTCGAGCAGGAGTGGTTCGAGTGCTTCGCCGAGTTCCGCTTTCCGCGGCTCGGGTCGGTGACGCACGACGGAGTCGCGCTCGAGCTGCGGGCGGCCCTCGAGCCCTGGCACGTCCTCGGCGAGGAGCCGGTCGGCGGCGCGACGTCGCGGCTGGTGGACAGTTCGCTCGAGCGCGTGGAGGTGCGGGTGACGGGACTCGTCTCACCCCGGCATGTCGTCGCCTGCAACCGTCGCCGCGTCCCGCTGGTGCCGACCGGCATACCGGGCGAGTTCGTGGCGGGCGTGCGGTATCGGGCCTGGCAGCCGCCACGCTGCCTGCACCCCACGGTGCCGGTCCACACGCCGCTGGTGTTCGACATCATCGACCTCTGGAGCGGCCGCAGCCTCGGCGGCTGTACCTGGCATGTGGCGCATCCCGGTGGGCGGAACTACGAGACGCGGCCGGTCAACGCCCTCGAAGCCGAGGGGCGGCGCGCGAGCCGGTTCTTCGCCAGCGGTCATACGCCCGGTCCATGCGCCCTGCCCCCGGAGGATCCCAACCCCGATTACGCATGCACGCTCGATCTCCGCCGCCGGCCCACGTGACTCGATCTTCTCCGGTTTCGCGGAGCGTTGACGAATCGAGCAGAAGACGAGGCGAAGGGGGTCGGCGAACGCTTCC
>DNLZ01000339.1:2844-4976 GCA_003488325.1 Planctomycetaceae bacterium | reverse complement strand
CGGACGGACCGATGTCAGCCGGCCGATGCCCCCTGCCGCGCCAGCCGGGCGTTTCCGACCGCCGCCCGCGGCTTCGCCACGTCCAGACTCCCGTCCCCTGCCGCGATGTCCATGAGGGCGGCGGTCGCCACGTCCGGGCCGTCGGCCGCCGCGGCCTTCAGCGTGGCGAGCCACTGCCGCACCTCCGTGAGTTCGCGCACCGGCCGCGTCACACGGGTGACGAGCGGATTGATCGTCGTCTCGTGCTCCTCGTCGGAGAAGAACAGCTCCTCGGAGAGCTTCTCGCCGGGACGCAGGCCGCAGAACTCGATCTGCACCTCGTCCTGAGGCACGCGCATGACATACGCGAGACGTGACACGAGGTCGACGATCGGGATCGGCGCGCCCATCTCGAGGACGTAGGTCCCGCCCTCGGGCAGCGAACCCGCCAGCAGGACGAGCTGCGCCGCCTCGTTGATCGTCATGAAGTAGCGTGTCACGTCCGGGTGTGTGACCGTGATCGGCAGCCGCCGCTCGAGCTGCTCCTCGAAAATCGGCACGGCGCTCCCGCTGGAACCGATGACATTCCCGAAGCGGACGGCCACGAACCGGGTGCTGGAATGCCGGGCGAACGCCTGGAGGAAGCGTTCGGCCACGAGCTTCGAGGCGCCCATGACGCTCGACGGATGCACCGCCTTGTCCGTGGAGAGCGCCACGAACGTCTCCACGCCATGCGCCTCGGCCATTTCCGCGAGCATCGCCGTGGCGATCGCGTTGTTCTCGATCGCCTCGACCGGATGGGTCTCCATCAGCGAGACGTGCTTGAACGCCGCGGCATGGATGATCACCTCGGGAGCATGGTCCGCGAGCAACCGTTCGAGGCGGTCGGCGTTGGTGATGTCGCAGAGGATCGCCTCGATCCGGTCGCTCCCGGTCGTGATCGGAGAGGTGAGCTCCCGGTGGATGTCGAAGAGGGCGCCTTCCGCCCGCTCCACGAGGAGCAGTCGGGCCGGCTCGAAGCGCATCAGCTGCCGGCAGATCTCCGACCCGATCGATCCCCCCGCGCCGGTCACGAGCACCGTCCGGCCTCGCACGAACGGGCGGACGTGCGAGTCATGGTCGGACAGCCGGGCCTGCGGGCGGGACAGGAGGTCGTGGAGGCCCACGTCCCGCAGATGCGCGGGCTCGTCCGGCGCGATCCGGTCCGCGATCCGGACCCGCACCCCGACGCCGTCGCAGGCGTCGCACAGCGCCCGCAGCCGGGCCCCGAACACGCATCCCTCCGGCACGATCACCTCGGCGACCCGCAGCCGCTGCGCGCACGCGGCGACGTCGTGGATCGAACCGATGGCGCGCCCGTCGGCGCGGCCGTGTTCCGGACGATCGACGCCGAGAATCCCGGCGACCAGATAGCGCCCCCCCGTCTCCGGGTGGCGCATGCTGCCGAGTGCCTCCGCGAGGTCCTGGCCCTTCGACGATGCCTCCACCACGAGCACGGCACGCTGGCTCCCCGCCGGCGTGGACGGCATGATCTCCTCGTAGACGAGCCGCGCCACCGCGCGGATCCCGCCCACGAGCAGGAGCGTGAAGGCCCAGTCGAGGAGCAGGACCGATCGGGGGATGAGCTGCCAGGCCGGAAACCTCCAGGCGACGGAGTTCACGCCCGCGAGCAGCACGAGGCTGACGGTGGAGGCCAGGAGGAGCCGCGTGAGGTCCTCGAACCTCGCCGTGCGCCACGGTCGATGACAGATGCCGAGCGCGTAGAAGATGACGAGCTTCACGCCGATGACGACGCCGATCGTGCGCAGGATCATCGCGGCGTCGGCGGTCCGCAGCAGGAACTCGCTCCGCACGTAGAAGGCCGCGAAGAACGTCGCCTCGAACAGGAGCGCGAGGAACGCGGTCACGACGATCGCGCCCCGCGTCGGGACGAACGCGCGAAGTCGATGCCGGGAGGCGTGCGCGGCCGGCGCCGGGAGGTCACTGGGGGTTGGGGAGGCCGGTGATGGCACGGATGATCGCGACGGGCGGCGGTCGGTACGAGCGGATGACGGTGCGAGCGGGTCTGCGGGCGGCGCGGTGACGCTCGACCGGGGCCTTCAGCATTGCCTCGCCGGCGGGGGGAATCCAGCGTCGGGCGACTCGATTCCGGC
>DNLZ01000339.1:1483-2475 GCA_003488325.1 Planctomycetaceae bacterium | reverse complement strand
GGTCGCACCGAAGTCTAACGCGGGTTTGCGGTGCCGGGCCCCGCCTGGCGCGCATTCGTCGAGATCGGCGGCCTTGCCGGGGTGGCGTCGTCGTGACTGGGAAGACCGTGAGGGTTGAGCAGACCCGACCGCTCGGTGCCGCGGCCGGACGCGTTTCAACGGGTTCTTCGGGCCACGCGCGGGCCTCTGCGTCCCGCGTGTGGCTTCTGTTAGTCTCCCGACATGCCCAGCCCCGCGCCCGAGCCGAACTCCCCACGGCCCCTCACGATCTGGCTGGTCAACCCGTTCGACGACATCCCCGGTGAGGGTGCGGGTGTCTCCAGGACGCTGTCGCTGGCGCGCGTGCTCGCGGCCCGTGGGCACGAGGTGACGTGGTGGAGCAGCACGTGGAGCCATCGTCGCAAGGCGGCGCGAAGAGCTCCCCCGGCGCTCTCGGAGGACGAGGAATTCGCGGTGCGACTCGTCGCGGTGCGTGGCTACGATCGCGACCTGTCGCTGGCGAGGCTCGCGAGCCGTCGCGACTTCGGCCGGACACTCGAGCGGCTCGTGACCGAGACGATCGCGTCCGGTCAGCTGCAACGTCCCGACGTGATCGTCGCCACGCTGCCGCCGCTCGCGGGCGCCGAGGCCTGCGTCCGACTCGCCCGGCGACTCGACACGACGCTCGTCGTCGATCTGCCGGAACTCTGGCCTGAGACTCGAGCGACGCTGCTCCCCCTGCCCGCCGCGCTCCGGAAGCTGCTGGGGCCCTGGCTGCTCGGAGGCATGCGCCGCCGGCGGGATGCGGTCGTGGCGGCGGCCGACGCGGTCGTGGCGGCGTCCACCGCCGAACTTTCCGTCGTGCTGCCGATGCTCCCGCCCGCCGCGGCACCGCGGAGCGATCCCGCGGCAGCACCCGCGACCGCGACGCCGCTCGCTTCCGCCCCGGTCCGTGCCGTCTCCCGACACGTCTGCGTCATCGGGGCATACATTCAGGAATTCGCGACGGCGGG
>DNLZ01000339.1:0-1170 GCA_003488325.1 Planctomycetaceae bacterium | reverse complement strand
CCGCACGTGGAGCCGGTGCCCCTGCCTGGTGCCGGGATCGAGGCCGCAGCCCCGCCTCGGGCCCTCGAGTGTGTGCACACGATCTCGGAGCACGCGGATCGAGATGCGGAGATGCTCACGAAAATCGCGCGCCTCCTCGGCGGCCGGGGCGCGGAGACGGTGATCCACGTGGTCGTCCCGGAAGCGGGACACGGCCCCCTCGAACGTGTCGCGGAGAAGCTGCGGGGAGCATGCCGCCTCGTCGTGCACCGCCAGCCCGACCGTCGCGCCTACGTCGATCTGCTCGGCCGGTGTGACGTCGGCCTCGTCGGCCTGTCGAGCGGGTGTGGCGTCGCGGTGCCCGTCGCCGCCTGTGAGTATGCCGCGGCCGGTCTCGCGCTCGTCAGCGGCGTGCCGGGCGACCTCGCGGCCCATATCGACCGCTCCGGTGCGGGCGTCGCAGTTGCGGCCGACGACCCCGGCATGTGGGCGGACGCCCTGGCCACGCTCGCCGCCGACCGCCGGCGGCTGGTCGGTCTGCGGGAAGGCGCGCGTAGACTCGCGGCGGCGGTCTTCGACCGGGAGACCACATCCGCCCGATTCGCGACCTGGCTCGAGGCCGTCGCGGTCGGGATGACCGACGAGTTCACCTGACGGTCGCGTCCGAGTGCATCGCCCGCCGCGGAGACCTGCCGACGCCATGCCATCCGTCGTCACCACGTCCGCTCCGCCGCCCACGCTCATGCGTTCGCTCGCACACCTCGGCCCGGGGATCGTGCTCGCGAGCTCGATCGTGGGCAGCGGCGAACTGATCGGGACGACGACCGTCGGCGCGGAGGCCGGGTTCGCGCTCCTGTGGCTCATCGTGCTCGGCTGCGTCATCAAGGTGGCGGCCCAGGTCGAGATCGGCCGCAACACGCTGGCCTGGGGACGCACGCCGCTCGACGCGTTCGACCGCGTCCCCGGGCCGCGGGTCGCCGGGCGCGGCTGGCTGTGGTGGGGGTGGGCGGCGATGACCGTGCTCATCCTTGTCCAGCAGGCCGGCATCCTCGCCGGTGTCGCGCAGACGCTCGCCGGAGGCCTGCCGCTCACGGCGGCGGGTCGGGCGTGGAATACGGTGCACGACGAGGCGGCCGCCTTGCGGGTGGCGGCCGCGACGGCCGAGCGTCGCGGCGACGCGGCCGACGCGGA
>DNLZ01000340.1:5145-9066 GCA_003488325.1 Planctomycetaceae bacterium | reverse complement strand
TGGGACAACTGGCGGCTCGAAGGGCCGTCATTCGTCTGGTACTTCCGGGGCTCGCCGCACGTCCACGTCTGGGTGAACATCGCGGATCGTGCGGACATCCCGGTCAATGCCTGACGACGCGGAGCCGCACCGAAGCCGTCCGGCCCCCGTCCACGTGACCGGGGGAGCCGGGCCGCTCGACTGCTGCATCATCGGCGGGGGCGTCATCGGCCTGTCGATCGCCCGCGAACTCGCCGGCCGGGGCCGGTCGGTCCGGGTCCTCGCGCGCGACGAACCCCAGGCGACGTCCTCCTGGGCGGCGGCGGGGATCTTTCCACCGGCACCGGCATGGGCGACGGCGACCGCCAACGCGCGACTGACCGCGTGGAGCGACCGACTGCACCGGCAGTGGTCGGTCGATCTGCGCGACGAGACGGGCATCGACAACGAGCTGCAGGAATGCGGCGGACTCCACCTCGCGCGTTCGACGGAGGCGACCGAGCGGCTCCGCGGGGTGCGGGCCGACTGGCTCAGCCGCGGGGCACGGTGTGAGTGGCTCGACGGATCAGACGTGGCCACCCTCGAGCCGGCGCTGGCGGACGCCGTGACGCGAGGGGAGATCGTCGCCGGGTTTCTGCTGCCGGAGGAACAGCGGATCAGGCCGCCGCGGCACCTCGCGGCGCTCGAGCGCTCCTGTCGTGCACGGGGCGTGGAGATCAGCCGTGGGGTCGCGGTGGACACCATCGAGACGAGCGGTGGTCGCGCGAGCGGCGTGCGGTTCGACGGGTCGGGTGGCGGGGGGACGGTGCGGGCCGGATGCTACGTGCTCGCCGCGGGCGCCTGGAGCGGGCCGCTCGGGCGGGCGCTCGGCCTGCGGGTCGAAACGCGGCCGATTCGTGGACAGATCGTGCTGCTCGCGCTCGGCAGGCAGACGCTCGGACGCGTGGTGAACCGAGGCCTCCAGTATCTCGTGCCTCGGCCCGACGGTCGGCTGCTCGTCGGCTCCACGCTGGAGGACGCGGGCTTCGCCGCGACCGCCACGGACGACGTGGTCGCGCATCTCCGTGGCTTCGCCGAAGAGATGCTCGGCACGCTCTCCGGGGCGCGGGTCGAGCGGGTCTGGGCCGGACTGCGTCCGGGGTCGCTCGACGGTCTGCCGACGATCGGCCCGGTGCCCGGCCTCGACAACGTCTTCGTCGCCGCGGGGCATTTTCGCGCCGGGCTGCACCAATCGACGGGCACCGCGATGATGATCGCGGACCTCGTCGAGGGGCGTCGGCCCGAGCTGGATGCGACGCCCTTCGCCGCCGATCGGTGCGTCATGCCTCCCGGTCCCGACTCGGTCGCCGCGATGCTCGCGCGTGCGGCGTTGGAGCGGCCGTGATCGGACCGCTCACGCGGCATCGAGCGACACGCGACGATGCAGCAACTCGATGTCCTCCCCGACGAGACGCCGCGCGGGGTCCGACGATCGGATGACGAGCGCGACCCGTGCGAGGGCGACGATCGTGGCAGGTATGCCGCCTGCGATCTCGTGGATCGTGTCGGCGCACTCCGCGAGGGCGTCATCGGGAGCGCCGGCCGCCGCGCACGTCGTGGAGAGCACGGCCGCGGTCTCCTCCGGTGAGAACGGGTGGAGGATGGCGCGCAGGGTGACGAGCGACTCGAGTCCCACGTCACGGGAGAGCAGGGTGAACAGCCTGCCGCGACCGGCGAGCACGAGCCTCGTCGCCGGATCGCGCGTGTGGACGAGACGCACGAACCGGCCGAGCATCTCGGCCGTGGCGACGTGGGCGTCGTCGGCGATGAGGAGATCGGCCGGATGCACCGGGGCGCCGTCGTGCCACTCGCGAAGGGAGGTGCGCGCGACCCGGCACGAACGTGATGCGCAGGCCTCCAGACGGTCGAGCACGCCGGTCGTGCCCGTGCCGGCGGGCCCGCAGAGCACGGCCACGCTCCCGGGTCTCTCGAGGGCGAATCCGAGGCGGGCGAGGGCCGCCTCCTGGCCGACCGTGAGCGTCAGCGGTCCACGCGGCGCCGCGGCCGCTCGGGTGTGTTCCTTCATGCCGGTCCCGCCAGCGCACTCGTTCATCGGGGGTCGTCTCCGGGCGCGGCGGTCCCGACGGCCGTTTCGCCCGTCGGGGTGAACGTCAGCACCTCGCCCAGCACCTCGATGCCGAGCGACTCGAGCGCGGCGCGCCGCGCCGTGCCGCCGGGGGCGTCGGACCGACGCACGAGGATGGCCGCGTCGACGCCGAGGCTCGAGACCATCAGCCGCTGCCGATGCAGCGGACCGGGCGGAAACCACACGCCCGCGTCGAGGAGCACGATCCTGCGGTCGTGGAGGCGGCTTCCCACGCCCGCGGCCTCGGCGCAGTCATGGGGCTGCGCGCACACGACATCCCGTCCGCGTGCCCGCAGCGCCGCGGCCAGGCACGCCACCAGCGTGCTCCGCCCCTCGCCGGGCCGACTGCCGGCGATGGCGATCACGCGCCGCCCTGCGAGCCGCGCGTCCTCCACGCACGCGGCGAGTGCGTGCCAATCATCCCAGGCCGCCGCGAGCAGCCGCTCGACGAGCGGAGCATCGGCGATCGGAGTCGGAGGCATCGGGCGAGGGCTGCGCTCCCGCCCGGGGCCGGCAGCGGCCGGCGGAGGGAGCGGGACGATCTCCGCGGCGGCGATGTCGTCGGTCGCGGTGCGCATCGGCGGAGGACTGGCATCGTCCGGCGTCGACGCCGCGCCTCCGTGCACCGTCACGTCCGTCTCTCCGAGTCGAGCAGCGGATCCGTTCGGGTGCAGACGGCCGCCGGCGTGGTCCTGCCAGCGGGAGAGAAACGCGGAGTCGATTGCGTCGAGCATCAGCGGACGTGCTCCCCGGTCGGGGAGACCGTCTCGACCTGTGTTGCCACATGCACGGCAGCACGCCCGTCACCATGGGGCCGTCGCTCGCGCCAGGCCACGACGGACCAGATCGCGGCGGCGATCATCGCGAGTGCGAGGATGGAGGGTGTGGACGAGCGGGGCTGCGTCGACCGTGCGGCGTGGGGGGGTGATGGCGAGGCGGGCATCGTGACCGGGACGGAGGCGTGGTCCCGCAGCGCCCCGCCGTCATGCGACGGGGAGCACGGCAACTCCGGAATCCTCGCGAGTACCTTCATCCGTATCACCCAGGCGGTCCGCAGTGACCATCGTCGTGTCCTCGGCGGAGCCTTGAACCCGGCCGGCGGGGACTGCGGAAGGGGCACCGGTCGACCCATCTCCCCGACGCCAGATCGCCCAGTATGCCCCGTCTGACGGGCTGCCTATGATCGCAGGGCGGCGTCACGCGGCCGTGTCCCTCCCCTCCCGCCCCAGCACCATGCCAGGAAGCCCCTCCGCACGCCACGACCTCCTCCGATCCGTCCTCGAGAGCCGCATCGCGATCCTCGACGGTGCGATGGGCACGATGGTCCACGCCCTGGGCCTCGACGAGCAGGGCTTCCGAGGCGGGCGGTTCGCGGATCACCACCGGGATCTGAAAAACTGCATCGACGTGCTCGTGCTGTCGCAGCCCGACGCCATTCGCGACATCCACTCCGCCTACTTCGCGGCCGGCAGTGACATCGTCGAGACCTGCACCTTCGGCGCCACGAGCGTGGCCCTCGCCGACTTCGGCCTGCAGCGACACACCCGCGAATTGAACCTGGCGGCCGCGCGGCTCGCGCGGGAGGCGGCGGATGCGGCCGAGGCCCGCGATCCCTCGCGGCCGCGGTTCGTCGCCGGCTCGATCGGCCCGACGAACAAGCAGTTGTCGATCGCGGGCAACGTCGCCGACCCCGGGCATCGGGACGTCACGTTCGACGAGATGGTGGCCGCGTACCGGGAGCAGATCGAGGCGCTCGTCGAGGGAGGGGTGGACATCCTGCTCGCGGAGACGGCCTTCGACACACTGGTGCTCAAGAG
>DNLZ01000340.1:858-4748 GCA_003488325.1 Planctomycetaceae bacterium | reverse complement strand
TCTTCGAGGGGGGCCGCACGCTCTCCGCGCAGACGGTCGAGGCCTGCTGGACGAGCCTCGAGCACGTGGACCTCATCAGCGCGGGCATCAACTGCGCGCTCGGACCCGAGAAGCTCCGCACCCACGTCGCCGACCTCGCATCCATCACGCCGCGGTTCGTGAGCTGCTACCCGAATGCCGGCCTGCCCAACGCGCTCGGCGGGTTCGACGAGACCCCGGAGATGATGGCCAGCGTGCTCGAGGAGTTCGCGCGGGCGGGCTGGCTCAACATCGTCGGCGGATGCTGCGGGACCACGCCCGCCCACATCCGGGCGATCGCCGACGTCATGCGGCGGTACCCGCCGCGTCGAGCCGATCCACCGCCGCGGCGGTCGCGGTACTCCGGCCTCGAGATGCTGGAACTCCGACCCGAGAGCAGCTTCACGGTCGTCGGGGAACGCACCAACGTCACCGGCTCGCGGGCCTTCGCGCGGCTCATCCGCGAGGAGCGCTACGAGGAGGCCCTGGGCGTCGCGCGGCAGCAGGTGGAGAACGGCGCGAACATCATCGATGTCAACGTCGACGAGGGGATGCTCGACGGCGTCGCGGTGATGACGAAGTTCCTCACCCTGCTGTCGAGCGAGCCGGAGATCGCGAAGGTTCCGATCATGATCGACTCCTCGCGGTTCGAGGTGCTCGAGGCCGGGCTGAAGTGCGTCCAGGGCAAGGGGATCGTCAACTCGATCAGCCTCAAGGAGGGGGAACGGAGCTTCCTCGAGCAGGCCCGCACGGTGCGGCGCTACGGAGCCGCGGTGGTCGTCATGGCCTTCGACGAGGAGGGGCAGGCGACCGACGTCGAGCGACGGGTCGCGATCTGCCGCCGGGCCTACCGCCTCCTCACCGAGGAGGTCGGGTTTCCGCCCGAGGACATCATCTTCGATCCGAACATCCTCACCGTGGCCACGGGGATCGAGGAGCACAACGCCTACGCGAAGAACTTCCTCGAGGCCACGCGGCTGATCAAGCAGGAGATGCCCGCGGTCAAGGTGTCGGGCGGCGTGAGCAACATCTCCTTCTCGTTCCGCGGCAACGACCCGGTGCGCGAGGCGATGCACGCCTGCTTCCTCTACCACGCCATCCGGGCCGGGATGGAGATGGGCATCGTCAACGCCGGGCAGCTGGCGGTGTACGAGGAGATCGAGCCGGGGCTGCGGGAGCGGATCGAGGACGTGCTGTTCGACCGGCGGCCGGACGCCACCGAGCGGCTCGTCGAGCTCGCCGAGACGGTGAAGCGACGCGACGCGACGGAGGTCGCGGCGGCGGACACGTGGCGCAGCCTCGGGGTGGAGGAACGGCTCGCCCACGCGCTCATCAAGGGGATCACCGATCACGTCGAGGAGGACGTGGAGGCCGCCCGCGGGGAGTATGCGACGAGCCTCGAGATCATCGAGGGGCCGCTCATGCGGGGCATGCAGACGGTCGGCGACCTGTTCGGCGAGGGGAAGATGTTCCTGCCTCAGGTCGTGAAGAGCGCGCGGGTGATGAAGCGGGCCGTCAACCACCTGCTCCCGTACATGGAGGCGGAGCGGGCCGCCGCGGGCACGGAGCACCAGTCGCGGGGCAAGGTGCTCATGGCGACGGTCAAGGGGGACGTGCACGACATCGGCAAGAACATCGTCGGCGTCGTGCTCGGCTGCAACGGCTACGAGGTGATCGATCTCGGCGTCATGGTGCCGTGCAACAAGATCATCGAGGAGGCGATGCGGCACGAGGTCGACGTGGTGGGCCTGTCGGGGCTGATCACACCGAGTCTCGAGGAGATGGTGCAGGTGGCCCAGGAGTTCGACCACGCGAAGCTCGCCATGCCGATCCTCATCGGCGGCGCCACCACCTCCGCCCGCCACACCGCCGTGAAGATCGCCCCGAAGTACGCGCATGACGTCGTCCACGTGTCGGACGCGTCCCGGGCGGCGGGCGTCGTCGAGCGACTGCTCAATCCCGCCTCGCGGGAGGATTTCTCACGGGCCAATCGGGCGGCCCAGGCCCGCGACGTCGAGCACTTCAAGGCCCGCCAGACCACGAAACTCGTTCCCTACGCCCAGGCATGCGCGAAGCGCTGGACCACCGACTGGGCGGCGGCACCCATCGACACGCCGGAATTCCTCGGCACACGGGTGCTCGACCGGGTGCCGCTGACGGAGCTCATCCCGTACATCGACTGGTCCCCGTTCTTCCTGTCGTGGGAGCTCCGGGGGAAGTTTCCGGCCATCCTCGAGGACGCGGTGGTCGGCGAGGAGGCCCGCAAGCTGCACGGTGACGCCCTGACCATGCTCGACCGGATCGTGCGCGACGACGCGCTCGTGGCGAGGGGTGTCTACGGCTTCTTCGCAGCCAACTCCGAGGGCGACGACATCGTGCTGTTTGCCGACGAGGGACGCACGGCCGAGATCGGCCGTGTCCACACGCTCCGGCAGCAGTGGGAGCGGAAGGGGCAGGACGTCTTCCACGCCCTCGCCGACTTCGTGGCGCCGCGGGAGAGCGGGCGTGGCGACTACATCGGGGCCTTCGCCTGCACGGCCGGTCACGGCTGTGACGAGTTGTGCCGGATGTACGATCGTGACCACGACGACTACTCGTCGATCCTCGCCAAGGCGCTCGCCGACCGGCTCGCCGAGGCCTTCGCGGAGTGGCTGCATGCGAAGGTCCGGCGGGAATGGGGCTTCGGGCGGCAGGAGAACCTCACGCCGGAGGATCTCGTCGAGGAAAAGTACCGCGGGATCCGGCCGGCGCCTGGCTATCCGGCCTGTCCGGACCACACGGAAAAGCGGTCCCTCTTCACCTGGCTCGACGCCGGGAACGCCGCCGGCATGACGCTCACCGAGAGCTGTGCCATGCTGCCGGCGGCGAGTGTCAGCGGCCTCTACTTCGCCCACCCGGAGAGCCGCTACTTCGCGGTCGATCGGATCACCCGCGAGCAGGTCGAGTCCTACGCCCTCCGCAAGGGCATGCCCGTCTCCGAGGTGGAGCGGTGGCTCGCCCCGAATCTCGGATACGACGCCTGAAGGCGTGCGGGCTGCCGAAAAAGCCGCTCCTGCCGCCATGATCCGGCCGATATATCCCGGCGGGAACAGGCTCACGCACCGGCAGGTCGTCGGACGGGACAGGCGATGGCGGGCAAACCACGCACTCGGCGGATCGTGCTCGACGACGGCGAGGTGCTCGCCGGGTCGGCCCCGACGCCGCGGCTCGTCGAGCGGTTCCTCGCGTACATCGAGCACGAGCGGGGGCTCTCGGTCAACACCCGCGCGGCCTATCGACGCGACCTCGCGGACTTCACCGCGTGGCTGGGAGAGCGGGCGGCCGTGGGTCTCGGGATCGCCGATCTCGGCGACTACCTGGCGACGCTCGACCGCAAGGGGCTCGCCCGGGCGAGCATCGCCCGCCAGGCGGCGACGCTCCGGACGTTCTACGCGTTCCTCCAGCTCGAGGGGCTGATCGCGGAGAGTCCGGCGACGCTGATCGCGGCAGGCCGGCGAGACGACACGATCCCTGGGACGCTCTCGCCCGGGCAGGTCGATCGGCTGCTCGCCAGCCCCGATCCGCGGGCGACCAACGGCATCCGCGACCGCGCCCTGCTGGAACTGCTCTACGCCACCGGATGTCGTGCGTCGGAGGTGTCGCACCTGCGGGTGACCGACGTGCAGCTGGTGGAACAGTTCTGCACGTGTCGTGGCAAAGGGGACAAGGAGCGGATGGTGCCCCTGGGACGACGCGCCGTCGAGGCGCTCTCCGCCTGGCTCGACGGCCCGCGGCGGGCGCTCGCCGGCGACGCGCCGTGGGTGCTCCTGTCGTCACGGGGCAACCGTCTCTCGCGGATGCGCATCTGGGAGATCGTGCGGCTGCACGCCGAG
>DNLZ01000340.1:0-480 GCA_003488325.1 Planctomycetaceae bacterium | reverse complement strand
ACGCACATGGTCGCCGGCGGCGTGGACCTGCGACACGTGCAGGAGATGCTGGGGCACGCGAGCATCGCGACCACCCAGCGTTACACCCACGTGGACCACGCGCGACTGCAGTCGATCCACGCGCGATTCCATCCGCGGCGCTGACCGCCCGGACGGTCAGCCCGCGGGCCGCTTGGGAGGCGAGAACTTGATCTTCTTGATCAGTTCGACGACGGTTCCGTCAGGCTGCACCACCCCCGACACCGCGGTGATGGCCCTGACCACGTTGTCGTACTTGAGCGCGTAGTCGCAGTCGAGCTCCACCTCGGTCGCTTCGGCCCTCGATCCGGGGCCGGTGCCGACGAGATCGACCAGTTTCTTCTGGAGTTCGTCGAAGTCGCGCACGGGCGTCCCGTTCATCGAGATGCCGGCCCGCTCGCCACCGGGCCCGGCGATCAACCGCACCCGCACGGGCGGGATCGGGTCGTCCGACACCGCGCC
>DNLZ01000186.1:6693-6851 GCA_003488325.1 Planctomycetaceae bacterium | reverse complement strand
GCGACCGGGCCGCCCCGCGTGCGCGTGTTTCGCGAGTCGCTCGGGCTCGCCGCGCCGACAGCCGCCGCGATGGCCGCGGTGCATCGCGATCTCGACCGCCTCGCGGAGCATGGGCTCGCCGCCGGGGTGTCGCCGCACGCGCCCTACTCCGTGTCGGG
>DNLZ01000186.1:0-6258 GCA_003488325.1 Planctomycetaceae bacterium | reverse complement strand
ATCTCCTCGACCAGCTCGGCGCGTGGCCGGCCGAGGCCCCGCGACTGCTGTCCGCCGCGGACTGGATCTCGCTCCTCGCCCGCGGGCCGCGCGGGCTCGTCATTCATGGCACGTGGCTCGACGGCGACCACGCCGCGTGGTCGCGCCTCGCGCGGCATCGCGCGCGGCTCGCGCTCGTAATCTGCCCGCGCACGACGCTCGCGCTGGGCGGACGGCTGCCGCCGCTTCGCGACCTTCTGGCCGCGGGCGTGCGGATTGCGATCGGCACCGACAGCCGGGCGTCCAATCCCGACCTCTCGGTACGAGCCGAATGCAGCACGCTCATCGATGCGGGCCTCGTTTCACCCGAGGAGTCGCTCGCGATGGCCACGGTCCATGGCGCCCGCGCGATTGGATTCGACCGCGTCGGATCGCTGACGGCCGGCCACCGTGCCGACGTCGTCTTCGTGCGGCCGGCGGGGCGTGCCGCGGACCTCGTCACGGCGGCCCTCGATCCGTCGAGCCCCGTGATCGCCGTTCTGCGCGCGGGCCGCCTCGTCACAGGCAGCCTGCCGGCATGACCGGCACGCCCAGCGGACCCGTCACGTGTCCGGAACACGGGTCAAAGGCGGCAATTCGTGATCGTCGTCTCGATCACCGCGGAGGCGCCGATCGCCTCGAGTCGCTCCATGATCGCGTGGGCCTCCGCACGGCGCACCATGGCCCGCACGGCGCACCATGCCGGATCCTCGAGCTGCATCACGGTGGGCGAGTGGAAGCCCGGCGTGACCTGCTCCGCCTCCGCGAGCCGTGACCGGGGCACGTTGTATTCGAGCAGCGACCAGCTTCTCGCGATGACGATGCCCTGCAGCCGCCGCACGATCCGATCGACGAGTTCGGCGTCGGCGACGTCCCGATTCTGGATGAGGACCGTCTCGTAGCGTCCGATGTCGGCGAGCACCCGCAGGCGGTTCGCGGCGAGCGTGCTGCCCGTCTCCACCAGATCGACCACTGCGTCGGCCACACCGAGAGCGATCATGATCTCGACACTGCCGGAAAGCTCGACGAGATGCACGTCGACGCCGCGATCGCCCAGCCAGCGTCGCGTGATCCTGGGAAAGCTCGTCGCCACCCGCTTGCCGTGCAGGGCGGCAGGATCCGCGAGCGGCGCATCGTCGGCCACGCACAGCGCGAGACGGCAGGAGCCGATGCCGAGTTCCAGCCGCTCGACGACGTCCACGCCGCTTTCGGCGACCAGATCGGCGCCCGTGATGCCCAGGTCGATCGCGTTTTCCGCGACGAGCACGGGAATGTCATCGGTGCGAAGGAACGTCACCTCGACGGGCATGTCGCGGCAGCGGGCGAAAAGTGTCCGGTCCGTGCGACGAAACGTGAGCCCCGCATCGGAAAGCAGCTCCGCCGCGAGGTCGGCGAGCCTGCCCTTGCTCGGCACCCCGATCCGCAGGAGCCGCTCGGAACCTCTCGCCACGTCATGCACTGCGTCGGTCACGCCTCACCTCCCTCGACCCGGACGGCTGCCGCCCGGGATGCCTTCTCGACGAGCCCCGACGTGCCGAACCGCCGGGCCAGCTCCGCCACCACCGGCTGGAGCGAGAGTCCGCGGCAGGCCAGCAGGACGAGCATGTGATAGAGGAGGTCGGCCGCCTCCGACACGACCCGCTCGTCCGTCTCGCCGGCGGCGGCCCGGACGAATTCCCCGGCCTCCTCGGCCACCTTCCCGCCGGCCTTCTCGACGCCGCCCGCCAGGAGGCGGCTCGTGTAGGATCGATCCGGCGACTCGCCCCGCCTCGCCGCGATGACGCGATCGAGCGCGAGCAGCACGGCGCCGACTTCTCCGTCTGCGATCGTCGATGGATCACGACCCGTCACGCGTCGACCACTCCTCCGCACCAACCGAGGCCGTCTCCCCGGGCCCTCCGCGGAGCCGGCCGGTCCGTGACGGCGAGACAATCGTAGCACGCCCTGCGGACGGCACCGGGGGCGTGCTCGAGCCGGACGGGAGCCCGTCCATCGCCCCCTCGCTCGACGCCGACTGTTGGTTTCTCTCCGGGCCGACGGCCTCGGGCAAGACGGATCTCGGCGTCGCCCTCGCCCGACGGCTCGATGCGGAGATCGTGAGCGTCGACTCGATGGCGATCTACCGCGGGCTCGACGTGGGCACGGCGAAGCCGGGTGCGTCGCACCGGGCCGAGGTACCGCACCACCTCATCGACATCGTCTCACCGCAGGAGACGTACAGCGTCGCGAGGTGGCTGGCCGATGCGGCCCGGGCGGCGGACGCGTGCCGTGGACGCGGCCGCAGGATCCTCTTCGTCGGAGGCACGCCGCTGTATCTGAAGGCCCTTCGAGACGGACTGGCGCCGCTGCCGGGAGCCGACGCCCGCATCCGTGCATCCCTCGAGGCGGAGGCGACCCGAGATGGGACGCCGGCCCTGCACCGGCGGCTCGCCGCGGTCGACCCGGCGGCGGCGGCTCGCATCCACGCAAGCGACCTGCGACGCATCGTGCGGGCGCTCGAGGTCGCGGCGGTCACGGGCCGCCCGCTCTCGAGCCACTTCGCACCGGCGCCGCAGCCGTGGTTCGACCGGCGGCTGATGGTCGTCGATCTGCCACGGCAGGTGCTGCGTGCACGGATCGACCAGCGTGTCGAGCGCATGTTCGTGGGCGGCCTCATCGAGGAGACCGAGCGCCTGCTCGCCGCCGGAGGGATCGGACCGACCGCTCTGCAGGGTGCCGGCTACGCCGAGGCGATCGCCCTGCTCGCGGGAGAGATCGATCGGGCGGAAGCCGTGCGGCGCACGCGCATGCGGACCTGGCACCTCGCGAAGCGGCAGCTGACATGGCTGCGAGGATTCCCGCATGCCGTCTGGCTCGCCGCGTGACGCGGACGGGCGGAAGACCGCGCGCACAGGATGCGGTCGATCTGACAGCATCGGGCGTGCTAGCACCGCATCTTGTGGTCGCACCGTGGCACCACCACAAAATCGTCGTGATCGTTGCGACCCTTGCATCCCGCACTACCTTCGCCGCCGTCGTCATCCGCACGGTCCCCCGGGAGCGTGGCAGGACGACGACGGCTCGAACGACGGACCTGGCCCGGCACCCATGGATGGGGACCGGCCCGGATGCCCGGGAGGCTCCGCCGCCGTGAGAGGCCTTCGGGGATGCAGTCGACGCGTTAGGGATGACGCCGTGACGACACGCGGACACCGCCGCCATCACGCCCTCCCTTCGCGCCGGATGCGGCCCGATCGCCCCGCACGCCGACGGTCGTCCTCGGTGGCATCGCGGGGGTCAGCACGACCACCTCGTCGCCGGGCCACGGAAAACGTGGAGGGGCACCGCGCGTGTCCGACGGTCTCATGGCTGTGAAGCCCATCATCGGCATCAACACCGACTTCCGTCCCAGTCGCAAGGAGCATGCCGCGCTCTCGTTCGTCGCGGCCGGCTATTTCGACGGCATCGCCGCGTCGGGTGGCATCCCCGTGATCCTCCCCCCACTGGCCGACGAGGACGACCTCGTGCGGCTTCTCGACGTGCTCGACGGGGTCGTGATGGTCGGTGGATCCGACCTCGATCCGCGCCGTGACGGCTACATGCCACACCCGTCGGTGCGGCCCATGGACCCGCGGCGGGAGGACTTCGACCGCCTGCTCGCCAAGCACGTCTGTGCCCGGCACATGCCCGTGCTCGCGATCGGCAGTGGCATGCAACTGCTGAACATCACCGAAGGGGGAACGCTCTTCCTCCACCTGCCGGAGGATCTGCCGCGGGCGATTCCCCACAAGGATCCGACCGACCTGGCCCACCGCCACGCGCTGCTCGTCGAACGCGGCAGCGTGATGGAGCGGGTCTATGGAGACGGCGAGATTCGCGTCAACAGCATGCACCACATGGCGATCGACGACGTGGCGGCGAGCTTCCGCGTCACCGCCCGGGCGCCCGACGGCGTCGTCGAGGCGATCGAGAGCGTCGTCGAGGAGTGGACGGCGATCGGCGTGCAGTTCCACCCGGAGGCGGAAACCGCCTCGGCACTCGACGCCAAGATCTTCGAGGAGTTCGTGATCGGCATCACGGGCGAGGTGCCGGAGATGAAGCTGGTGGCCTGACGGTGCCTCCGGCGGGGTGCAGGATCCATCCACGCGTCGTTGCAGTGGTTTCGGGGTCGCGGGTCGCACGATTCGTGCCCATGTGGCACGATTGGGCACCCGCGACTCCGGACCGCTTCCGCAACGACGCCCCCATGCTGACCGACTTCGACCTGCACCTCCTCGGCGAAGGCCGGCACTGGAAGAGCTACGAGAAGCTCGGCGCGCAGCTGCACACGGTGGACGGGGAGCCGGGGGTGCACTTCGCCGTCTGGGCGCCGAATGCCGACTGGGTGAGCGTCGTCGGCGACTTCAATGGCTGGGACGGCGACCGACACCGCATGGAGCGGTCCGGATCCTCGGGCTTCTGGCGGTGTTTCGTGCCCCGGATCGGCACGGGGACCCTCTACAAGTTTCGCATCCACCATCACGGCACGTTCAGTGACCGCTCCGATCCCTGCGGATTCGCGGCGGAGGTGCCGCCCCGGACCGCATCGGTGGTCGCCGACCTCTCGTCGTACCGCTGGCAGGACACCGCATGGATGGAGAGTCGTGCCGCCCGGCACGGCCTGGATGCCCCGATGTCGGTGTATGAGGTGCACCTGGGCAGCTGGCGGCGGCCCGGCGACGATCCGCACCGGTGGCTCGGCTATTCCGACCTCGAGCGCGAACTCGTCCCCTACGTCGTCGAGATGGGGTTCACGCACGTCGAGTTCCTGCCCCCCACCGAGCATCCGCTCTCCGCGAGCTGGGGCTATCAGACGATCGGCCTCTACGCGGCGACCTCCCGATTCGGACCGCCCCAGGCCCTCATGTCGCTCATCGACGCCCTGCACCGGGCGGGCGTCGGCGTGCTCATCGACTGGGTGCCCGCCCATTTCCCCCGCGACGGTCACGGACTGCGACGCTTCGACGGCACGGCGCTCTACGAGCACGAGGATCCCCGCAAGGGCGAGCATCCCGACTGGGGCACGCTGATCTTCAACTACGGACGCAACGAGGTCGCCAACTACCTCGTCTCGTCGGCCCTCTTCTGGCTCGACCGCTACCACGTGGATGGACTGCGGGTCGATGCGGTCGCCTCCATGCTCTACCTCGACTACAGCCGGAAGGACGGTGAGTGGCTGCCCAACTGTTTCGGCGGCCGGGAGAACCTCGAGGCGATCGAGTTTCTCAAGCAGTTCAACATCCAGGTGCACCACCACTTCCCCGGCACGCTGACGATCGCCGAGGAGTCGACGGCCTGGCCGGGCGTGTCACGCCCGACCTACACGGGCGGCCTCGGCTTCAGCCTGAAGTGGAACATGGGCTGGATGAACGACACGCTCCGCTACATGCGGCACGATCCCGTCCACCGCAAGTACCACCACGACGAGCTCACCTTCAGCCTCATCTACGCGTTCCATGAAAACTTCGTCCTCCCCCTCTCGCACGACGAGGTCGTGCACGGCAAGGGGGCGCTCCTCGCCCAGATGCCCGGCGACCCGTGGCAGAAATTCGCCAACCTGAGGCTGCTCTACGCCTCCATGTGGTGCCATCCCGGCAAGAAGCTGCTCTTCATGGGATGCGAGTTCGGACAGTGGCAGGAGTGGAACTTCGACTCCAGCCTCCAATGGCACCTCCTCGAGTGGGACGGTCATCGCGGCCTGTCGCGGGCGGTGGCCGATCTCAACGCCCTGCTGCGGCGGGAGCGATCGCTCCATGAGCGCGACTTCGAAGGCTGCGGCTTCGAGTGGATCGATTGCCACGACTGGCAGAACAGCATTCTCGCCTTCGCCCGCCGAGCGAGCGACCCCGAGGACTTCCTGATCATCTGCTCGAATTTCACGCCGGTGCCACGCACCGGCTACCGGGTCGGCGTGCCACGCGCCGGAACGTACGACGAGGTCTTCAACAGCGACGCGGCGGTCTACGGCGGCAGCAACGTCGGCAACGCCGGGATCCTGCACAGTGAGCCCAGGCCCCATCATGGCCGCGACCAGTCCCTGTCACTGGTCGTGCCGCCGCTGGCGACGATCATTCTGAAACCGCGTGCGACGGGAAAGCCCTGAATCCCCACCCGTTCGTTCGTGAGGCACCGGCTCGGGGGGCGGCACAAGTCTCCTCGCTTCGGCCGCGGCGGCCGGTCGCTTGGGAAGCGTTCGCCGACCCCCCTTCGCTTCGTCTTCCG
>DNLZ01000041.1 GCA_003488325.1 Planctomycetaceae bacterium | reverse complement strand
GGTGACGCCCCGGGCTTGCCCGGAAACGCCACGGCCTCCACCGTGATCTGCCCCTGCCGGTCGTTCTCGGGCTGCACGGAGAGGGCGTTGTGCACCGCCGTCACGCTGCCCCCGACGGAGACGCCCTGCCACTGGAGACCGATGTCGCCGAACCCGCCGTCGGAGAACTGCGACGCGACGATGCTGCCGCTGTTGGTCGCGTCGTTTTCCGTATAGCCCCCGGCAGCGGCCGTGAGAGCCGGGGATCCCGTCGCCACGGCCTGCCCCCCGGCAGGCGCACGCGACAGGGACGCGCGCCCCGCGGCCGCTTGCCGTTCGTCACCCTGCCCGAACACCATGCCACCGGTCGTGATGGGACCGACGTCGTTCCGCAGCGGATGCACGGAAAGGCCATTGGTGGACGTGGCCACCCGACCCGTGACGGTCACTCCGCTCCACTGGAGCCCGATGTCCCCAAATCCACCGTCGGAAAACTGGCTCCCGAGCACCTCCCCGGTGTTGGTGGCGGTGCTTGTCGTCGGCCCGGGCGGCGGTCGTCCGTGCGAATCGGGCACGGGGATGAACGGCGACTCGCCCACGACCTGTGGCTGGATGACGAAGGTCTCGAATCCGACGGCCACCGAGCCGGCGACGTCGACCTCGCCCCACTGCATGCCGACGGTGCCGAACCCGCCGTCGTTGAACTGCGAGTCGGTGATGCGTCCAGTGTTCGTGCCGGCCTGCATCAGGGCGGGTCGATCTCGGAGCGACGAGACCGCCAGCAGCCCGCCCGACGACGGCCCCTGACCATCCGGATAGCCGATGAGCGACCGATAGACGATGTCGAGATCGCCGCCGATCGACCCGCGCTCCCACTGGAGCCCGACGTTGCCGAAGCCGCCGTCGTTGAATTGCGAGTTGGAGACGAGGCCCGACGACGTCGACGAGAAGGGCACGCGGGTCGGGTCGTCGGGCAGCGGCTGCGGCGAGGGCCGCGGTCCGCCACCGGTCGGATCGGGCGGCGAGCCGCCGTCGGCGTCCTGTCCGATCGACTCGTCGTAGCTGTCGATCGAGAGCCGCCCGCCGATGCGGATCCCGCGCAACTGGGAGCCGATCGCCGAGAATCCGCCGACGTCGTACTGGCTCCCGGTGACGAGCCCGGTGTTCGCGGGCGGCACCGTCGGCGGCGTGTCGGGTGGCGGGTCGGAAGCGGCGGCATCCGCGCCGCTCGGATTGAACGGCGTCACCTGGCGGATCGTCACCGGCCCGCCAACCGAGACGTCCCGCCACTGCGACCCGATCTGCGAGTAGCCGTAGGGCCAGTACTGGCTGTCCACGATCTCCCCGGCGTTGCCGGGAAGCGTCGGTGGCACGACGGCGATCGTCGCGACGAGCGCACGCGCCTCGAGGCGCTCACATCCGACACGGCTCGCGCCGTGCCGCCCGCGCCAAAACGACGTGCGCCGGTGCATGGGGCCGTCTCTCGCCGACATTCCGCGATTTCACCGCTTCGCAGAATACCCGCGTATGGTCCGAGCCTCGCGAGGATTTTCTGGCGGGGAACGCCGGGTGTAGAACGTGTCCCATGGTGACGGCCGACGGGTCCTGTTCCGCCAGGTCGCGGCCTCGGGAATGCGCCCATGCAGCACGCTCGTTCAACCCTGCTCCGTGCAGCCGCCTCGCTGACGATCCTCGTGATTTCCAGCGCCCTCGGCTGCCGGCCGGAGGCGGACCGTGAGGCCACCGGTGCGGCGGCGGCGCGACCGCCGCTCGTCGCGCTCGTGATGAAGTCGCTGGCCAACGAGTTCTTCGCCGGCATGGCGGACGGCGCCCAGGCCCACCACGACGCCCTGGCCGGTCGCTACGACCTCGTCGTCAACGGCATGAAGAACGAGACCGACGTCGAGGAGCAGGTCGGACTCGTCGAGCAGATGATGGCCCGGAAGGCGGCGGCGATCGTCATCGCACCCGCCGACTCGCAGGCGATGGTGCCCGTGCTCGCCCGTGCCGTCGCGGCGGGCGTGCTCGTCGTGAACATCGACAACCGGCTCGACCCAGACACGCTCCGCGAGGCGGGCATCGCGATCCCGTTCGTGGGACCCGACAATCGCGCCGGTGCCCGCGTGGCCGGTGCGGCCGTGGCCGCGCGGCTGTCTCGCGGCGCCGAGGTGGCGATCATCGAGGGGATCGTCACCGCCGACAACGCGCGGCAGCGGAGCCTCGGCCTCGAGGATGCGGCACGCGAGGCGGGCCTCGTCGTGGTCGCTCGTCAGAGCGGGCAGTGGGAGATGGAGAAGGCCAACGGCATCGCCGCCGCGCTCCTGACCGCGCATCCCTCGCTCGCGGCGATCCTCTGCGCGAACGACAGCATGGCCCTCGGCGCGGTGGCCGCGATCGAAGCCGCGAATCGGCGCGGCGTGCTCGTCTGCGGATTCGACGCGATCCCGGCCGTGCGGCCGTTCCTCGACGACGGCCGGATCGTCGCGACGATCGACCAGCACGGCGACCGCCTCGCCGTCGAGGGCATCGAGACGGCGCTGGCCATCCTGGCCGGCGAGGCACCGCCCGCGGATCGCACCACGCCGGTCGACCTGGTCGCCGGCCCCGTCGCGGCGAGCCGGCCGTGAGTCGTGCCGGGATGCGGTTCCTGCGGGAGCGCGGCCTGCTCATCGTGGCGTGGCTCGCCCTCGTCGTCACGTTCGGGCTCCTCTCGCGCACGTTTCTCTCCACGGGCACGCTGGTGACCGTCGCCGGCAGGCTGCCCGCGCTCGCCGTCGTGTCTGCCGGCATGACGCTCGTGATCGTGGCCGGCGGGATCGACCTCTCCGTCGGCTCGGTGGCGGCGCTCGCAGCCGCGGTCTTCGGCGTGGCGCTCGTCGACTGGCACTGGCCGCTCGCAGTGGCCGCGCCGCTCGCGATCGCGATCGGGAGCCTCGCGGGATTGGCGGGCGGGCTCGTCGCCGTGGGCCTGCGGATTCCCACGTTTCTCGCCACGCTCGGCCTCCTCGAAATCTGTCGCGGCGCCGCCTACCTCGTCACCGGTTCGCGGACGAAGTACATCGGGGCCGCCGTCGAGCCACTCGCGCGGCCGCTGCCCGTGATCGGCGTGCCCGCCACCGTCGTGATCGCGCTCGGCACGGTGCTCCTGGTGCAACTCGTGCTCGCGCGGACGGTCTTCGGACGGCACCTGCAGGCGGTCGGAGGCAACCCGGCGGCGGCCCACTACGCCGGCATCGCCACAGGTCGCGTGCGCGTGGCCGTGCACGCCCTGAGCGGCGGCCTCGCCGGCCTCGCCGCGGTGCTCGCGACCGCGCGCCTCGGGTCGGCCGACCCCAACGCGGGCGTCGGGCTCGAGCTCGCCGCGATCGCCGCCGTCGTGATCGGGGGCACGAGCCTCGCGGGCGGCTCGGGCTCCGCGATCGGCAGTCTGCTCGGCGTGATCGTCATCGCCACGCTGGAGGCGGGCCTCGCGCAGCTCGGGGCCTCCGACCCGGCGAAGCGGATCGTCACGGGCGCGGCGATCGTCACGGCGGTGGCGGTGGACTACCTGCGGCGGCGTGGCCGCGGCGAGCCGCGCTGAATCGGCGCGCGGCGGCCGGACGTCGCTCGCAACCGAGCGCCACGTTGCTCAGCGCCTCTGGGAGACCCGCACCCAGTCGACCTCGAACCGCGCGGGAAACGGGGTGTCACCCGCGGGGTTGCCGACGAACCCGCCTCCGACCGCGAGGTTGAGCACCACGTGGAACGGCTGGTCGAACGGTGCGGGGAACGCACCGCCCTCGCTCGACCAGGCATCCTGCGTCTGCCACACCGCGCCGTCGACGATCCAGCGGATCCGTCCCCGCTCCCACTCGATGCCGACGGTATGGAACGCATCCGCGAACGTGCCCTCTGGGAGCCTGTACTGCGAGCCCGTGCTCCGATTGGCTGGCCACGGCCCGCCATGGGGAAGCGTGCCCCAGAGCGAGGCCGGCTCCT
>DNLZ01000110.1 GCA_003488325.1 Planctomycetaceae bacterium | reverse complement strand
AACCGGGTCGAGCGGTGCGGCCGCCGCCAGGGCACCACCGTCCGCACGTTGTGCCTCCGGCCGTGCTGCAGCGGGATCGACCGGCAGCGGACCGACAGCCGGTCCGCCGGGGCTCTGTTCCGCACCGCCGACGTATCGGTAGTTCGTCCCGAGCGACGGCGGCTTCACACCGGGGCGTTGCGTGCCGATCGCGATCCGGCGTCGGGACGTGTGCGCAGCGTCCCCAGACGCGGCAGCGGAGGTTGCCTCGCTCGGCGGCTCAGGCGAGGGCTCGTCGCGAGCCTCGGTCGACTCAGGGTCGGTCATGACTCACGATGGGTCATGTCGGTCTTTGAAGTGCGGGAAACAGGACTTGAACCTGCACGGTATTACTACCACCAGGCCCTCAACCTGGCGCGTCTGCCAATTCCGCCATTCCCGCGGGAGATGCGATCCGAGTGCCGTCGAGCCGGCCTTCGGACCCGTCGGTCTCATTCTCAGGCCGTTTCCGCCGCAGTCAAGGCGACACGCACTCTCGAGAGGAGTGCCACGCCCGCGAACACGAGAGCCGTCCAGGCGAGATCGCCGGCAGGCATCCAACGGTAGAACGGGAGGGCGGCAGTGAAGCAGGCGGCCAGACCGGCTGCCGTGTGCGGATACAGGCCGTCGGGCATGGCCCAGCACGCGAAGTTGGTCGAGAGGAAAAAGACGAGCGAACTGGCGAGCGATCCACCTCCCAGTGCGGCATATCGCGCCGCGGCGCCCCGTGCCGCGGCACGGCGAATGAGGCCGCCCATCAACACGGGCCAGGCCAACGCCGCATAGACGACGACGGCCATGACGATGCTGCCGTACGCCGGCAGGAAGAGGTTGGAGATCACCGCCCCAGCGAGCGGCACGCTCGCGGCGACGAGCGGACGTGCAAAGATCGTCCCGGCCGCGAGCGCCACGGCCGCCAGCGGGGTGACGTTCCACAGCGGCTCGCCGTTCCATGTCGGCTGCCACAGACGGCCCACGACGGCGACACCCACGAGCGCGCCCCACGCCGCCACGGAGACGGGCGACAGTCGATCGAAGGGGCGATCGAACGGGGCGGCCGCAGCGGCGTCATCCGCTCCTCGACGCTCGGGGTTCTTCGACATCATCGACACCACCTCGCGGCAGGCATCCTCGGGAACGGCTCAACGACTCGGATACACTACCGGTTTTCCCGAATGCGGCAAGCAAAACCCGGAAGCTGACGATGCCCGCGACCGCCCGCGACGATGCGACGCTGGCCGTGGAACGTCATGCGGACGGTCTCGTGGTGCTCTCGTTTTGGGTGCCCGGGCACCGCCAGAACGTCCTCACGGAGCGTGTGGTCAGCGATCTTGCGGCCGCCCTCGACGAGATCGACGGGCGGGGACGCGGGTGGACGCCGCGTGGCGTGATCATCCGCTCGGGGCGGGATGGATCGTTCTTCGCCGGGGCCGATATCTCCCGCATCGATCGCCTCTGGGATCGGACGGACGCGGAGATCGAGGCGCTCTGCGATGCCGGCCGCGCGCTCTTCGGCCGCCTTTCGGCCCGACCCTGGCCGAGCGTGGCGATCATCGACGGAGCCTGTCTTGGCGGCGGCCTCGAGCTCGCCCTCGGCTGCGACCTCAGGGTGGCGACGACCGACGCCCGCACCCTGCTCGGCCTCCCGGAGGTGAAGCTCGGCCTGCTGCCGGGATGGGGCGGGACGGTGCGGATGCCGCGCCTCGTCGGGCCGGGGCCGGCCATCGAGATGGCCGTCGCGGGGGAGAGCATCACGGGTCGGATGGCGGAGCGCATCGGTCTCGTCGACGCGCTCGTGCCCGCCGAGCACGCCCTCGAGGCGGCACGACGACTGATCGACCGGTGCGGCTCGAACGGCGACGTGCAGGCACGTCGCCGACGCCTGGCGGAGCCCGTGGCGATCGATCCTCTCGAACGGGACTTCCTCGAGTCGTCCGCAGCCGCGGTCATCCTCGGCCGCACCGCCGGCCATTATCCGGCACCGCCGGCGATCCTCGCGACCATGCTCCGCGGCTGCGAGGTCCCGGCGGTCGAGGCCGGCCGGATCGAGTCGTCAGCCTTCGCCGCGCTCGTGCGGACGCCGGTCGCCCGGCAGCTCGTGCGCGTCTTCCGGATCGGCGAGCGGAATCGGCACGATTCCGGCGTGGGGGGTGATGGCGCGACGGGGGAAACAGTCGGCGGTGCGGCCGACCGGGGCTCGCGTTCGCTCCCCGACGATGCGACCGGCGGGGTCCGAGCACCCGCGGTGGTCGGCGCCGGCATCATGGGCGCCGGGATCGCCGCCAGCCACCTGCGCGCCGGATGCGCGGTGACGCTCGTGGATGTCGACGAACGCGTGCTCGGCGCGAGCATCGCCGGCGTGCTCGACGAGGCGGCCTGGGATCGCACGACGAAGCGCACCGACGCCGATGCGGCCCTCGCGCTCGCGGGCCGGCTGCGGTCGTCGTCACGGCTCGCCGCGCTGGCCGGTGCCGATTTCGTCGTCGAGAGCGTCGTCGAGCGGCCCGACGTCAAGCACCGCGTGCTCGCCGAGATCGAGTCGATCGTCGGACCCGCGGCCGTCATCACGACCAATACGTCCACGAATCCGATCGCCCGCCTCGCCGACGCCTTCGTCGATGCGTCCCGGTTCTGCGGACTCCACTTCTTCAATCCGGTGCGTCGCATGACGCTCGTCGAGGTCGTGCGCGGCCCGGCGACGAGCGATGCCACCGTGGCCCGGGCCGTCGCACATGCCAAGCGGCTCGGCAAGTGTCCCGTCGTGGTGCGCGACAGCCCGGGCTTTCTCGTGAACCGCGTCCTCATGCCCTACCTCCACGAGGCGGTGGAGATGGTGCGCGAGGGCGTCGACTGCCGGCGGATCGACCGCGTGGCGCGGCAGTTCGGCATGCCCATGGGACCGATCGAGCTGTACGACATGATCGGTCTCGACACCGCCTTCTACGCCGGCCTCGTGCTGGGCGCCGCCTTCGGTGACCGCATCGAGCCCTCGCCGGTGATTCCCGCGCTCGTGAAGTCCGGGCGGCTCGGTCGCAAGAGCGGCGCGGGCTTCTACGCCTATGCGTCGGGTGGCCAGCGGGCGCGGATCACCGCTCCGGACGAGGCGGCGGCGGCCATCGTCATGCGGTATCGGGTCGATGCACCCGCCGCCCCGCCGACCGAGGCCACCATCGCCGACCGCCTCCTGCTGCCGATGCTGCTCGAGTCCCTTCGCGTGCTCGACGAGGGGATCGTGCGGGATCCTCGCGACGTCGACCTCGCGGTCATCCACGCGCTCGGGTTCCCGGCGTTCCGCGGCGGACTGCTCGCGTGGGCCGATACGCTCGGGGCCGCGGAGGTCGTGCGTCGGCTCGAACCGCTCGCGGCGCTCGGGCCACGCATGCTCCCGACCGACGGACTGCTCGCGCTGGCGCGAGCCGGCGGCTCCTTCACGGCCTGACTCCCCGACGCACGCCTCCGCATGCACCAGCGCACCCCCGACATCACCCCCGTCATCGTCGCCTGCTGCCGCACCGCGATCGGCCGGGCTCATGCGGAGCGCGGCGTCTTCCGTCACGTCCGTGGCGACGACCTCGCCGTGGCGGTCGTGCGGGGCGTCGTCGAGCGTGCCGGTGTCGATCCCGGCACCGTGGAGGACGTGGTCCTCGGCGCGACGCAGCAGCGCGGCGAACTCGGCGGCAACGTCGCCCGCGCCGTGGCGATGATGGCCGGGCTGCCGTTCACGACGGCCGGGACCACGGTCAACAGGCTCTGCGGATCATCGCTCCAGGCGCTCGCGCAGGCATGCCACGCGATCGGCGCCCGCGCCGCCGACGTGCAGGTCGTCGGCGGCGTCGAGCACATGCACCACCTGCCGATGGAGTCGGCGATCGACATGCATCCCCGCGCGTTCGCGCGATCCAGCCGGGGCATGCTCTCCATGGGACTCACGGCCGAGCACCTCGCGGCGACCCATGGCATCTCCCGCCGCGCGCAGGAGGACTTTGCGATCGAGAGCCACGCCAAGGCGGCGCGGGCCGACGACGCCGGCCTCTTCGAGGACGAGATCGTGCGGGTGCTGGGGCACGACGAGGCGGGCTGCATCGTCGAGGTCTGTGCCGATCAGGGAATCCGTCGCGACACGTCCGGCGAGTCGATGGCGGCACTGGAACCGGTCTTCCTTCCGAAGGTGGGCACGATCACCGCGGCGACGAGCGCGCCCTTGAGCGACGGGGCCGCGGCCCTCCTCGTGATGTCGGAGGCGGAGGCGACCAGGCAGGGCCTCGAGCCGCTCGCGCGGGTCGTCGCCACGGCCGTCGTCGGCGTGCCCCCATCCGCGATGGGGACCGGTCCCGTGGCCGCCACGAGGAAGCTCCTCGCCGAGGTCCGCCCCCTGGGGATCACGCTCGGCGACATCGATCTCGTGGAACTGAGCGAGGCCTTCGCCGCCCAGGCGATCCACTGCATCGACGCGCTGGGGCTCGACCCGGCGCGGGTGAACGTCCGTGGCGGCGGCCTGGCGATCGGTCACCCGCTGGGTGCCAGCGGTGCGAGGCTGACGACGACGCTCGTGCACGCGCTGCGGGACGAACCGTCGGCGCGGCTCGGGCTGGCGACGATGTGCATCGGGCTGGGGCAGGGGATCGCGGTGCTCGTCGAGCGCACGTGACGTCGAGCGGAGGCGCTCAGCGCCCCAGCGACACCGTCTCGACGCGCGTCGAATCGCTTCCCACGCCGGCCCCCGTGGACGCTGCGACGCGGACGACGCTCGTGCCACCGGGGAGCACGTCCTTGGCCCGCCAGCTCGCCGCGATCCAGCCGTCACGACGGGCGACGAGGTCGGCGAGGGGCAGCGGTCCCATCGCGGCGAGTTCGCCCTCCAGCGGGAGGTCGGGGATCTCGATCTCCGACTTGAAGACCTGGTCGAAGCGTTTTTGCAGGATCCTTCGGATCGACGTCTCCTTGATCGACAGCTTCGCCTCGCCTCCCGGCTCGAATCCCGGCGGATAGATCTGCACGTCACCCTCGCGAAGGAGCAGCCAGCCGTGTGGGGCCTTGCCGATCGCGTACGTGGCCCAGATGTCCATGCCCGGGTAATCCCGGTCACCCGCCATGAACTTGTCCCCCCGCACCATCACCTTCACACGGCCGTCCGCCACGGAGACCGTGATCGGCCTGTACCGGGAGAACGTCACCTCCCAGGGCGGCTGATCCTTGTCGGTGCCGAGGGACTGCGGCATGTCCCGGCCCGATTCCCGTGCCAGCCGTTCGACGTCCTCCTGCCGCACGATCGCGCCGCCGAACTTCTCCTCGAGCACGTTGTTGACCACCGATTCGTGCACCTGCGCCGTGATCACCGCGCGGGACGAAACGGCAGGCGGCATGCTCGCCGCCGCAAGCTGCACGGGGAGGGCCTTCCGCGCGGTCACGTGGAGCTGGGAGTCGGTCGTGCTCAGGTGAAGCATCTCGGGATAGAGGCCACGGGACACGAGGGGACCGCGTACCCGGCTCTCGAACTCGTTTCGGATCTGGTCGACGGCCGGATCGGTCTGCTCGGCGAACTGACGGCGGACCCGGTCACGGGCACGCTCCTCGGCGACGGCCTGCGCCTTCGGCTTCGTCTCCGCGATCTTCTTCGAGGCGATCCGCTGGATGAGTCGGCGGCCGACCCGCGAACTGATCCCGATGCCGGTGACGGTCGAATCGGTGTGGGCCGATGCGTCGACGGGGGTCGCGGTGACGGACTGCCCGTCGAGCAGGATGCGGCGGCGGGCCCCGAGGTCGGTGACGCCGCGCGTGTGGACGGTCACCGGGCCCTGCGTGCCCCGCGTGCTCGAGATGTTGCGAGCGGCCAGCACGATCTCGAAGGCGGCCCGGTCGGACGACGGCACGAAGTCGAGCCGCACGGAGCCCGTCGTGTGCCCGCTGCCCCGCACCCGCGTGCCGAGGATGTTTTCGTCCACCGGCTGAGCCTGGTCGACGGGCCGATTGACCGCCTGTGCGAAGAGATCTTCGTGGATGCCGAGAATGACGTTCGGTCGGCCGAAACTGCGGCGCACGCGATCGACGAGCCCCACGGCCTGGCCGGACTCGCCGAGGCGTTCGAGGATCGGAGGCACGGGAGCGAGCGTCTCGGCCGAGCCCGACGACGCGGCTCTCTGCAATGCGGCGGACAGTGACTCGAGCCGCCGGGCGTAGAGGCGTGCGCCCCCCTCGCCGCGGGCCGCATCGGTCGCCTCGGCGAAGCGGGTCACGGCCTTGCGCACCCGGGCGAACTCCGGGCGCTCGAGTCCCGTTTCGGCCGCGCCGAAGAGATCCTCCAGATCACGCAGGGTCGCCGCATCCGCGGCGGGACCGGCGGCCGCCTGCGCCTCGAGCTTCGGCCACTGCAGATAGGTCCGCCAATCGGGGCCGCTCTTGCTCCGGGCGAGCAGGGCGTCGAGCGGACGCAGGGCGTTGCGCACGCCGACGGCGGCGGACTCGAGCGCACCCGGGCCAGGAGGCGAGAAGGTCGCTTCCGCCTGGACGGCGTCGGCAGCGAGACGCTCGAGCTGGGCCGAGGGCAGCTGCCCCATGGCGGGAGATGCGAACGCACCGACGGCGAGGAGCGTGAGGAGGGGACGAAGGTGCATGGCAGAATTCCGCCTGGGGGGTTTGGGAAGGCCTTGCGGCGTGGGCCGGGATTCTAGCAGCCCGTGGAACAAGCCCTCCATGCCCATTTCCCTGCGGTTGGCCGGTAAAGATGCGTCCTGGATTCGCCGACCCCCTTTCGCCTGCCAGCCTTGGCCTGCTCCGTCGTCGCTCCACCTACGCAAGACGTGCTCTAGCGGCGCCACGACAGCTGCAGCGAGACGGCCGGCCCCGCCTCGAGTTCCACGACATCGGTCCGGCCCGAGGTGAAATTCGTGCCCTGAAACAGCTCGCGGTCGAAGAGCCAGGATCCCAGCAATTCCAGCGTGAGCCCTCCGCCAAGCGACCGCTCCAGCCCGAAGGCCGCCCGCTGGTCGAAGACGAAGAAGCGCTCGTCGTTCCGGGTCCGGTCGGCGAGGAAATAAATCTGCGTGTCGGTGCGATAGAAGGCGACGAGTGAAAACGACTCGTCGAGGCGGCGGCGCACGGTCGCGTTGAGGTTCACCAGCGGAAACCAGTTCACCGACACGGTCCAGTCGTCGTCGGGCCGCCACTCGATCGCGGGTGGCACACCGATGCGGGCCTCGAGCGTGGCGTCCGGACGCCAGACGTACGCCACCCCGGGCAGCGGATAGGGCAGCTGCGACGTCGGGGAGTAGAAGGCGCTGAAGCTCCATTCGTCACGGTCGTTGGCGGCGGGAGTCTGCAGGAAGGCGACGGCGACGAGCGTCAGGTCACGACCGGCGGCATAGGGGCGATCGCTCGCCGATCCGAAGAGGAACGTGCCTCCGAGCGTCGATCCATCGTCCCGGGGACGCACGTGCGTGACGCCCGTCTCGACGAGCCACAACTGGTCGGGGATCGGCCGGCCCGAGTCCGGCAGGACCGCGTCGGTCGCGAGCTCGAGCCGCCCGAATCGGCCGACCCCGATCCAGAGCGGTCGTCCCTCGGACGGTGGCACGATCGGCATCGCCACGCGGGCGAACTGCGCGTTCATGGCGAGACTCGGTCCCTGACGCACGACGTCGGTGGCGGGAGCCCAGAACCCGCCGAGCGAGACCGGCGCCGCCGACCCGTAGGGCGACTCGAATCGGCGGCGCGGCGGTCCGGCCCCGAGGCCCGGACCCGGTGCGGGCTCCGTGGCGAACGCGTCCTGCTCGAGGTTGAACTCGACCGGGGGCAGCAGCGCGACCCGGTCATCGGCGCGGGTACCGTCGCGCGGCCGCAGCGCAGAGAGGCTGTCGGGAGCGAGCGTCACGGCGTCGTCCACGGGCGGCAGAGCCGTCACGTCGATCGCGCTGCGAGGCGTCGGTTCGCCGGCCGACACTCCCGCGACGGCGAGGGCGAGCGCGACGGCGATGGGTGGCGTGAGCAATCGCATGCGGATCGCGCGGCGCGGGTCGAGGGCCTGCGTCCGCGCGCCGGGCGGGCGTCGGCAGGTCGCGGGCCGCGAGGGATGGTCACGGTCGCCTCGCGGCGGGGCTGTAGGAGG
>DNLZ01000109.1:2603-4012 GCA_003488325.1 Planctomycetaceae bacterium | reverse complement strand
AGCGGCTCCGGTGCGGGCCGATCCTGCCGCGGATCCTCCGTCTCCTTGAGCGGCTCCTCGCCGCCGAACGAGTAGGTCGCGAGGAAGTCGCCGAGCTCGTTCTGCAACGCCTGCATGTCGGGACTGATGAACTGGAATGGCTCGATGAAGCCCTCGTCGAGGGCGACCTGCGTGTCGGAGGGCAGGCAGAGCACGTTGACCTTGAAGTTCTCGAGCTGGTTCGTGAGCGTGGTCTTCGCCTGGAGCAGGCCGGCGCGGTTGGTCTCGACGCTCTGTCGCAGCTGGTCGACCTGCTCGAGTCCGACGAGGCCCGCCTCGAGATTCGCGTCGAGCAGCGCGAGTGCGCGCTCCTGCGCCGAGAGGTTCTGCTCGGCATTGCGAATCTGCTGCCGGGCCTGCAGCAGGCCGAAGAACCCGCCCACGTTGCCCGCGCCACCGCCGGCGAAGCCCGCACCCCCCGTGCCGCCGCCGGCCGTCTGGAGCCCCACGCCGCCCCCGCCGAAGAAGACCCCGCCGATGTTGCCGAAGCCGCCGATGCCCGTGCCGGTGAAGCCGGTGAAGCCCGTCCCTCCGAAGAAGCCGCCGCGACGCTGCAGTCCCGGCGGGGCGTTGCCGCCCACCGCGACCTGCAGGAAGAACCCCTGGCGGTAGAACTGCAGCCGTCGGAGGTTCGCGAGGAGCGCCCGTTCCACGATCGTGAGCGGCTCGAGGGCGATCGAGCGGCCGGCGTTCCGCAGCAGCGGCTGCACGAGATTGAAGTTCACGAGGGATACGTTGCTGTAGCGGTCGGGGCCCGCGAACTGCCAGACCACCGAATTCAGGATCCCGACGACCACGGTGCCTGCCGTCGCGAAATACTTCTGCGCGCGGAGATTCGTGTCGGTCGTCCAGGTGGTGGCGGGGCCGCGCGGATTGAGCGGGCCACGGTTGGCGTAGTCGGTGGTGTTGCCGCCGTAGAACTGCACGTCGAACCGAAACCGCTCGGTGCTGACGTCGAGCGCGGAGAGGTAGAGTGTCTCGAGCTGATCCTGCCAGTCGAGCGAGTTGAGGTAGGCCAGTCGCACCGCCGCCGTGAGGTCGAGCTGCACCGCACCCGACGACGTGAGGGTGACGACCTCGTGCAGCCGCGCCCGCCAGTCGGGGTTGTCGAGCGTCGTGCGGTCGCCGTTGGCATGCCAGCGCGGCCAGCCCTTCTTGCCGTCGACGCAGTGCATGTAGCGGTGGGCGGTCGGGTCGTCCGGCGGCATCGGCGGAAAGACCTGGTCGTAGGCGTCGTAGAACCGGCTGCGCTCGTCCTGCCGCACGGTGTACGTGGCAGGAACGGCCCAGCGCGGGTCGCATGACTTCTCGGCGAGCAGCGTGCTCACCTCGCGGTCGGCCTGCACGTAGTAGCGGCCTCGGGTGCAGCC
>DNLZ01000109.1:0-2233 GCA_003488325.1 Planctomycetaceae bacterium | reverse complement strand
AACGGGAGCGAATCTGCGGCGGGCCATGCACGGTCGTCCAGGCCCCCCTGAAACGGTCCGTCACGGAGGCGGCAGGACCGCGCAGCGCGACCCGCATCCGCCACGTCATTTTTCGGCAGGCCCCCTGGTCCGACTTGAACGATTGTGCGGACCTGGGTGGATGGGGGGGTTGGTGCTGGCGCCCGTGAAATCCTGCTCACCCCGCATATTCGACGCGACCGATACAGAACGACGGTCCGGCCTCCGCGGAAACGGAGGGCCGGGAGGATCGTGCGACGCGCGGCCGCAGCGGGCCGGGGGACGCGACCTCCACGTTCATGCAAGGCGGATCATGGCGGTATGGCGCTCCTCGCTGACGTGGATCTGCTGGCTCGGCGCGTGCTCGGCGGTGATCGGAGCCGACGCCCCCGATCCGCTCGGCTACCCGGCGTCGGTCGGCGAGGCGGTGCGCGACACGGAGGCGGTGAAGGACGCGCCGCGTGCCGATCCGGCGCCGCAGGTGCCCGTTGCGCGCGGGTCGGACGTCCGGCGGGCCGACGAGCCGCAGGTGCCGGGCGGACTCGATCCCTGGCGCGTCCCCGACTTCGCGACCGATCCGGGCGGCCTGCTGACCTGGTTTCGGGAACCGATGCCGGCGTCCCCCTGCGACCTCGATCTCGTCGACCCCGCGTGGACGGGTCCCGGCGAGCTCGCCTACCACCAGTCGTCGTGTCGGTGCCGCTGTGCGCGCGACCATACCCGCGCCTTTCGCTCCGAGCTGCTCGGGCGCCTGTGGGTCGACGCCGAGTATCTGCTCTGGGCCAGCGCCCCGCAGCGGTTGCCACCCCTCATCACTGCGAGCCCGTCCACGGCCGCCCCGGCCGACGTGGGCGTGGTGGGCCGTCCCGGCACGGTCGTGCTGTTCGGAGGAGACGAGGCCTTCGGGCCGATGCGCTCGGGAGGTCGGATCACGGGCGGCTACTGGTTCGATCCCGCGCAGCACCGGGGCGTGTCCGCCGGCTGGTTCGGCCTCACGAACGCCACGTCCACCACGGCGATCACGAGTCGCGGCGGTGCCCCGTGGCTGGCGCGGCCCTACGTCGACGCGGTCACCGGTCAGCCGGCCGCCATCATCGTGCCCCCGCCGGGCGGCGTGCCGGGCGATCCCGCGCTCCTCGCACAGGCGCTCGCAGCCACCCAGACGACCTCGTTCAGCGGCGTCGACGTCCGCTACCAGCACGCGCTCGCCTGCGGGCGGTTCCACCGGCGGTACCTGACCGGCGGCTGGAAGTTTCTCATGCTCGACGACTCCCTCGTCGTGCAGGACGTCGCCGTCGTGTCGACGGGCACGCCGGGAGGCCTGCCGCGTGAGGCGTTCTCCTCCGCCGACGTCTTCCGCTCACTCACCCGGTTCAACGGGGCGGAGCTGGGGATCGTCGAGCGCTGGTGGCGGGAGCGGATGTCGCTGCAGGTCGTCGGCACCGTCGCGCTCGGAGCCAGCTCGATCGGCACGAGCATCGGCGGCGGGACGATCGCCACCGAGACGACCGGCACCCCTGGCGACACGACCACGACGGTCACGGGCGTCACGCCCGGCGGGCTCCTGGCCCAGCCGACGAACATGGGCAGCTTCGACACGTCGCTCCTCGCCGCCGCCGGCGAGGTCGGGATCGCCGCGGACTACGCGATCTGGTCCCAGTGCCGCCTTTCGATCGGCTACACGTTCCTCTGGCTCACGACCGTGGGCCGCGCGGCCGACCAGGTCGACATCGCGGTGAACCCCTCACAGCTCGGCGGCGGCGCGCTCCAGGGCGTGCCGGCCCCCGTCTTCGATCTGCGCACGAGCATCTTCTGGGCGCAGGGCGTCTCGGTCGGCCTCGAGTACCAGTTCTGAAAAGGATGCGCCTGGCGGCCGCGGCCGATGGACCGGGCGGCGGTGGGCGGCTCACGCCTTCGCCTTGGGCCGGTAGTAGCTGCAGCCCGATCCGGTGATGCGGTCGTACCCGGTGTCGATGCCGATGAGCGTCTCGGCGCCGCCGAGGAACATCGCGCCGTCCGGCTTGAGCACGCGGCGGACCTTCTGCACGAGGCTCGCCCGGGTCGGCACGTCGAAGTAGATCATCACGTTTCGCAGGAAGACGAAATCGAAGAACGGCATGGGTGGCCACGCCTCGTTGAGGTTCAGGCACCGGAACTCGACGAGCTTGCGGCACTCCTGCCCGATGCTCCACTTGCCCTGCAGTGGGCTGAAGTA
>DNLZ01000035.1 GCA_003488325.1 Planctomycetaceae bacterium | reverse complement strand
CAGCCGCCGGGCGCGGCCCCGGTCGCCGGGTGCCTCACACGCCACTGCTGGTCGAGCAGCCACTCGCGCAGCCGATCCTGATCGGCGGCGGGGAGCCAGCGGTCGAGCGCGTTGCCGCCCGCGAGCGCCGCGACCGAGAGCGTCGTGCCCCACGTGGCGAGATTCGTGTCGATCGGCCACGCCCCATCGTCTCGCTGCGACGCCGCGAGGAACGCGGCTCCGCGTCTCGCGACCACGTGGGACGCGTGTCCCATGCCGGCGAGGCTCATCGTCACGAAGGATGTCAGCGGGGTCGCCTCGAGAAACCCGCCGTTGGACGGCTGAATCTCGGCGAGTCGGGCGAGCGTCGTCTCGCGGGCACAGGTGCGAAGCAGACGGCCGACGCCGGTCGGCGCGAGGGCATGCCGCACCTGTCCGATGGCGATGAGGGCCGGCAGGGCGTAGCTGACCACCTGCAGGTCCACGAGCCGAAACCACGACTGCGGAAGCGCCGCGAACTGGAAGGGCAACTGGGGCACCGGCCGCCACGCCTCGGGCGAGCGCGGATCGCCGAAGCGTCCGCAGAGCGCGACGTGCGTGAGGATGGGCACCGCAAACGTGCGGTCGCGTCCGTAGATGTCGGTCAGCGCCCGGGCGATCGCCGTCGGGGCGAGGCTCCCGGTCCGTCCGATGATCCAGCCCGCCGCCCTCTCGATCGAGGCCCGCAGGGGATCTCCCGCATCGGCACCACCGACACCAGGGCTCGTGGCGGCGACCCGACGGCTGGTATCCCAGACCGCCTCGAGCGCCGCCCAGCAGAGGAGCGTCGTTGAGAGATTGCCCCGGCTCGAGACCGTGTCTCCCCAGCTGCCATCAGAACGCTGCGTGTCGGCGAGCCACCGTGCGCCGGCGGTGATCCGCGTGGCGTGGTCGGTCGTGGTGAGCCGTTCGTCAACCAGCCTGAGCGCGGTGATCGCGGTGGCGGTGGACAGGGCGCTCGACGACAGCCGTCCCTGCCAGTGACCTGCCACGCGGCCGTCGAGCAGTCGCCCGACGGCCTCGCGCCGTGTGTCGGCGAAGGCGGCTGAAGAGAGGATCGACGCTGACACGCACGGCTCCTCCACCGCCGGACATGCCCTAGCCGCGTCCCGGAGGACGCGGAACCATGCGGCCCAGGTCCACCTTTTTTTCTTTCGCCCGTTTCCCGAGCGCCTCGAAGTAGCGCTCGAAGAGCTTGCGGTCGAGACCTGCCGACGCCGCCGTGCTCGGCTCCGGCGCGGGGCGGCGGGCCCGGTCCGCCTGCTGCCGTTCCTCGGGAGTCATGCGGCGACGCTCCTCGCGCTCGCGAATCTCGGCCTCGGTGAACGGCCGCATGCCCCCCTGGTCGGTGGCCTCGAAGATTCCCCTCGCAACCTGCAGCCGCGCGATGTCGCCGTCGAGGAGCGCCGTACGTTCCTCGGGCGGGGCGTCGACGAACCTCGCCACGCTCTGCTCGCCGAGTGAGCGCAGCCGGGCGACGAGCGCGTCACGCACCCGCCGGATGTCGGCCGGGGGCAGCTGGTCGATGTTGCGCGTGATCGCCGCGATGCGGCCCCGGGCCGCGACGGGATCCACGGCATCGGACAGCACGGCATCCTGCAGGGCGATCGTCTCGTCCACGATCCGCGCGGTGCGGCTCGGTCGAAGAAGCATCCAGCCGCCGACGCCGACGAGCACGAGCGCGAGCGACGCGAGGGCAAGGCGTCCGCCACGAGATCCCGACGCATCCTCGCCGCCTCGCGCCGTCGCCCCGCGCATGGTGCCTGCCGTCCGACGTGTCATGGTGCATGCCTCCGGTGTCGCCGGAACCGGCCCGCGGGCCGTCAGAAGTTGGTGTCGGTGCCATCACCCGGATCGGTCGGGTCGCCACCGTCGCCGATCGCCGAGTACATGCGCAGCACCTCGGTCGACGTGGCCACCGAGATCGCCTCCACGTGGCCGTCGAGCATGACGAACTGCACGACGCCGGGGTGCAGGCTGCCGAACTTGCGGTTGTTCGTGTCGGTGGGCGTGTCCGCGAGGCCGCGGTAGGTGTCGCGGAAGAGCGTCTGGGGTGTGTCGGCCGCGAAGATCGACGTGTCCCCCTTGTTGTAGTGATCCATCGCGCCCGCGCCGGGGATGGAGGGGGGCAGATGCCGCTCCCCCACGGCGAACGTTTTGCTCAGGCCGTCGGTGACCTGCGAGGCCTTCACGTTGGAGAAGGTGTGGATCGGGCCGGCACGCACCGGATCGATGCTGCCGTTCGTGGGCGTGGCGTAGTTGAAGTAGGTGCCGGCGTTCGCCGCGAAGTCGCCCCCCGCCGCCACGCCCTGGAAGCCAGCGGGTGGGATCGAGTTGTTGTTGTCGAAATTCCTGTCGGCGGCCGGCGCGCGTCGACTCGGGCAGAAGAGCGTCGCCACGGGCTGTCGCATCGCGGCGGCGTTTCCGGGATCGGCCGCGGGCACGGTCGCGTTCCAGGCGTCATGGATCGCCTGCTGCTCCATGAAGGGCAGCAGCCGAAACGCCCACGACACGTCCATGTTGTCGCGGGTCTTCCGGCCCGTGGGAAACGCCCGGCGGGCGTCATGGGTGGCCGAGACCGCCAGCCCGACCTGCTTGAGATGGTTGCTGCACTGCACGCGCCGCCCCGCCTCGCGGGCCGACTGGACGGCCGGCAGCAGGAGGCCGATGAGGACCGCGATGAGCGCGATCACGACGAGCAGTTCGACGAGCGTGAAGGCCCG
>DNLZ01000167.1:5229-5452 GCA_003488325.1 Planctomycetaceae bacterium | reverse complement strand
GCGGTCGAAGACGGCGGCACGTCGGGGTTTTTCCGACTGCCGCTCGATCGGCCAACTCGGCGGCGTCGGCCGCGGCTCCGTCGGCCACGCTGGGGACGATGCAGATCTCGCGAGGCTCCGCGGCGGCCAGGCAGCGTTCCAGGATCGAGCGCTGCTCGCTTCACACGGGAACGAGCCGCTCCGAATGATGGCCGCCGTGGTGCTTCGTCTGTGCGCTCGTTCC
>DNLZ01000167.1:2857-4850 GCA_003488325.1 Planctomycetaceae bacterium | reverse complement strand
AACCCGTTCCCTCGCGCGTGAATCGCATCGGTGATTCAGGTACAGTCCGGGCGCTCTGCGAAAAGCGCCGGGCAGGAGAGTTCCTGCTCGCACGCCCCGTCCACCACGGACCGTCATCATGCTCAAAGGGTATGCCGATCACTGGGGGCTCGTCACGGGAGCCTCCTCGGGGATCGGGGCCGAGTTCAGCCGGCAACTGGCCGCGAGGGGTATGCATCTGGTGCTGGTGGCCCGTCGTGAGGATCGCCTGCGGGGCCTCGCGGGGGAACTCGAGGCGGCCCACGGCACCCGCTGCGAGATCGTTCCCGCGGATCTGTCGCAGCCCCATGCGGGCCGGGACCTGCTCGCCGAGGTCTCGCGTCGCGGCATCGCCATCGAATTGCTCGTCAACAACGCCGGCTTCGGACTCGTCTCATCCGTGGAGCAGACCGACGTCGGACGGGCCCTCGAACTGATTCAGGTCAACGTCACCGGACTGACCGAACTGACGCTCCTGATGGCGCAGGAGATGGTGGAGCGCGGACACGGCGGGATCATCAACATCGGTTCGGTCGTCTCGTTCCAACCGGTGGGCTACATGGGGGTCTACGCCGCGAGCAAGGCCTATGTGCTGCACTTCAGCGAGGCCCTCTGGGCGGAGCTGCGATCACGCGGTGTCACCGTGACGGCCCTCTGCCCGGGTACGACGAGGACCGAATTCTTCGACCGTTCCGGTGTGCCCGGCTGGGCCGAGCGAAACTGGTCGGAGGACGTGAAGACGGTGGTCAGTACCGGACTCAAGGCGTTTGACGCTCGCCGGTCATACGTGGTGTCGGGCTGGACGAACTACCTGCTCTCCCTCGCCGTGCGACTGGCGACGCGGGCCACGGTGGTCAACGGGTCGATGTCGGTCTTCCGCCCACGCGTCGCACCTCACTGACCGCCATGGATGTGCATCCCGCGCAGGCGGGATGATCGCAGGCGGGATCGATCGGCGGAGTTCGCGACGTCTCCGCCACGCGTCCGTGCCCCACGTCAGTACTGGATGGCGATACCCGCGTCGGAGAAGAAGGGGGCGGCGTCGGACGTGAGGCCCCAGCCCACACGCAAACCGATTTCGACGTTCCGCGCGATCTCGTAATGCGTGCCCGGACTGAAGAAGGGCTGCGTCGTGTCGTCGACGAGGCCCTGCGTCGAGGAACCGAACCACTCGGCGTGGGCCTCCCAGCGCTCGGTCAGGGGAACGCGGAGCACGACCGAGGGCGTCCAGCGACTGAACCAGTTCTCGATGCCCTCGGAATAGGAGTAACGAAGGGCCCCGTCGAGCCGCCAATCGTCCCAGAACCCCCACCCAGCGACGAGCGTCGCGACGGGGACCGTACCGAAGGCGGTGCCGAAGGTGGGCGTCGCCCCCTCCATGATGAAACAGCTGTCGGGCAGCCAGCCGTCCTGATGAGACGTCGCCACCTTGAAGCCATAGAGGATGCTCGATTCGTACAGCGCGCTGCCGTCGAGCCTGCCCTCGCCGACCTCCACGCTCGTGACGACGTTACCCTGCGACCCGACACCGTAGTTGGCGCCAAACCGCAGTTCGAACCACTCGTTCACCCCCTGCCGCAGGAGGAACTCCGGGTAGTTGTTCGTCGGCAGGCCGATGGCGTTGTCGATGTAGACGTGGGACGCCTCGATCAGGCCGCGGTTCGGACCCACGCAGTACGCGGACGGCGTGAATGCGTCGCGGTCGGCATCGAGTTCGAAGGCGATCGCCCCCGCCGAGAGGACGACCGCGGCAACCATTCCGGCGAGGGCGGTGCCGACGGAGAGGCCGACGACGGGCAGAGTCGGGCTGCGGTGCACGATGGCTGTGGCTCTGCTTCGGGGATGCCTCGGGAAAGTCGGATGCCGCAGCCCACGGCGAGAGACTTTCCGACGGAATCGGCAGCACTTGCCGGACTTGCCACATTCCGTGAGAAGATGGGAATGCAGACGGGAGACTCCGGCCGAGGGTGCTCCG
>DNLZ01000167.1:0-2450 GCA_003488325.1 Planctomycetaceae bacterium | reverse complement strand
GAGGGATGGTTCATCGCCCGCAATCGTGAGCAGGATGGTCCCTTCACGGCCAGGCGGCTGCGGCAGATGGCCAGCCAGGGATGGCTCACGCCCGACGACCTCGTGTGGCATCCGACACTCCCGTCCTGGACGCCCGCACGCGCCATCGACGGGCTTTTCGGGACATCGTGGTCGCGCCTTCTCGGCGCCGCCATTCCCGGCCTGCGCGCGCCGGCCGCGCGGGCAGCGGTGTCCGCGGGTCCAACCGCCCGCGATGCACCACGTCGCCGATCGTCGAGGCGCAGAAGGAAACGTCGCGGAGCGAAGGCGAGCGCGGCGGGGATCGCGTGGCCCGAGGTCAGGCCGAGGCACCTGATCGCGATGGCGGGGGTCCTGCTTGCGGCGCTCGGAGTCGCCTTCCTCACGATCGCCGCGTCGCCACTCGCCCGCGGGCTGCTCGTCTGCGGCGCCGTCACGATGGGTGCGGCCTTCATGCCGGAGATCATGCGACTCGCCCTCCGGGGAGCGCGCCTTTTGGAACGCATGCGTCACGAGGCGGTCGAGCGTCGGATGCGGGGGCTGGATGAGACGACTCAGCGCCAACAGGCGGAGGAGGAGGCCCGGCTACGCCTCGCCGAACAGCAGCGTGTGGCGGCCTCCTGGGCGACGCCGCCGCAGGCCGAGCGCGTGATGGTCGTGAGGGAGCCACGCGTCAAGCGGTGGAACCGCTGGGTCGCCGTGCTCCTGAGCGTCGTGATGCCGGGACTCGGGCAAGGCTACAAGGGCGAGGTCGCCGCGGGCATCGCCTGGTGCGTGATCGTGGTGGCGGCCTACTCCATCTTCACCACGCTCGGCGTCATGCTTCACGCCTGCTGCTGCATCGGTGCCGCGACGGGAGATCCCTGGACCGAGGAACGCACCTCGGTGGTGCGGGTGTGAGTGCGAGCCCGGGTGGGGCGTGGCCGGGTTTTCCCGGTGCGCCGTCCGAGGTATCCTCGGGCCTTGCCGCGGCCTGAAAGCGAGCAGTTCTGATGGCGACCTGCGGGATCGACACCTGCGTTCGTGGCATCACGACGACGGCCTTCCTGGCCGTCTTCCTCTGGCGGGTGATCACGACGACCGCGATGACGGCCGACCCCGATTCGGCCGCGGCTCCATCACCCACAGCCGCTCCGCCGGTCGCCGTCACGCCGATCGCGTCGGCGGCCCGACCGCTCCACGAGGTGATCGATGCGATCGTCGCGACCGCCGCCGTCGGCCCGTGCGCACCGCGTTGCTCCGATGCCGACTTCGTGCGACGCATCCACCTCGACCTCACCGGCGTCATCCCCACCACCGCGCGGGTGCGGGCGTTCCTCGCCGACCCTGCCGGCGACAAGCGCACGAAACTGATCGACGACCTGCTCGCCGACCCCGGCTTCGCCCGCCACATGATGTTCGTGCTCGACGCGATGCTGCTCGAACGTGCCTCGCCGTCGGGTGATCTCGCTGCGGCGTGGCGCGAGTATCTCTTCTCCTCGCTCGTCGATGACAAGCCCCTCGACGGCGTGTTCCGCGACCTGCTCGTCAGCGACGGGGGTGACCCGGCGATGCGGCCCGCCGCGGCGTTCCTGCTGACCCGGGATGCCGAGCCGGTTCAGCTCACCCGGGCGATCGGGCGGCTCTATTTCGGACGGGACCTGCAGTGCGCCCAGTGCCATGACCATCCCATCGACGACGACATCCGTCAGGCGGAGCATCAGGGGCTCTACGCGTTCGTGGCCCGCACGAGCCTCTTTCGCGGGAAGGACAACGCGCTCTTTGCCTCCGAGAAGGCCGACGGCGAGGTCGACTACCAGTCGGTCTTCACCAAGGAAGGCGAGAAGGGCGTCTGGCCACGACTGCCGGGAGGCATGACGCTCGTCGACGAACCACGACCCGAGCCCGATGCGGCCTACGTGACGGAGCCGACGAAGACGTCACACGGCGTTCCCGCGTTCAGCCGTCGCGCCGCGCTCGCGGCTCGACTCGCGGACGATCACGGATTCCGACTCAACCTCGCCAACCGCGTCTGGGCCATCTTCTTCGGCCGTGGGCTCGTGCATCCTCTCGATGGCATCGGGCCCGACAACGCCGCGACACACCCGGGCCTGCTCCTGCGGCTCGCCGAAGCCCTGCGCGAGCAGGGTTTTCGCCTGCGACCTCTCGTCCGTGCGATCGTGCTCAGCGAGACGTATCAGCGGAGCGTCGAGCCCCCGGGTGACGAAGACGTGTCGGCGGTCGCGATCGGCGCCCGAGTCACGAGCCTCGAAGGCGAGCGGATGGAGCGAACGGCCGTCCTCGAGTCCCTCGAACAGGCTGCCACCGCCGCCGAAACCAGGCGGCAGGAGGCCGTGGCCACGACCCGCGCCGCACACGTGGATCGTCTGGCGCGCCTGACGGAGCGGGACGCCGCCCACAAGGCCATGACTGCCGCCGCGGCGGCGGCGGCG
>DNLZ01000485.1 GCA_003488325.1 Planctomycetaceae bacterium | reverse complement strand
CGTTCTCGCCGGGTTTCCTATCGATCTCCTTGTGGCACGGTAGGGAGCGGACAGCTGATCCGCGTCGTGCGTGGGTCGGGGTTGCCCGTGCTCCGTCGCCGGACGTTCGCTGCGGGCATCGTGCCCTGCGCTCACTCCGTGGCGGCTGCGCTTCGACATCCTGTCTCCGCTGGCCGCCAAGGCCGGCTCTCGGAGCACGGGCAACCCCTCGAAGTCGCGTGTTGTTGTTTCGGCCGCGGATGTCGGGTGGGTGTGGTTCAGCGCGGTTCCGCACATCGTGCGGGCGGCTGTGACGAGAGCTGCACGATCGCCTCGAGTGCCCTCGCGACCTGTCCCGCTTCGAGCACGAGATGCCGATCACGGCCTTGGCCGTCGGCCGCGCGCGCGAACCGTGTGCGACCGTCGGGATCGAATGCGACGCGGCCCGGCTGAGACAGGCTGAAATAGCCGCGACCGGGAAACACCGCGTCGAGCACGCTGCTCTGATCCCAGCACGGCCGGTCATGGGCGGGGCCGGAGTGGGCGAGGTAGGCGTCGCGCACGATGTGGCGGGGCGCGTAGCCGTAGTCATGGGCGATGCTCGCGCGGGGGTAGGGAAGCGCCATGCCGATCTCGAAGCCACTCCAGTGAACCGGCACCTCGTCGGGCCACGTCTCCGCGACGAACTGCATCGCCGCCACGTGGTTGATGACGTTGGCCTCGAGGTGCGGCTTGCCTCCGGGCGGATCGGCGAACGACCCCGCCATGATCCCGAGCAGCGCGACCTTGCGTCGCACGAGCGCGGGGCCGGCGAGTGGTGATGCCGCGTCCGGTGGGGACCGCAGCAGGCCGGCGAGGTTGGTCGCGGTGCCGACGCTGATGATCGTCACGCTGCCGTCCTCTTCGGCCGCAAGCACCCTCCGCAGGAGCGTCACCGCCTCGTCCGCCTCGTCGTTCGAGCGGAGGTCGTGGGGGTAGGGACCCGTCTCGACGACCGACAGATATTTGCTCTGACGACGCTGGGCGTCGGGATCGCGCGTCACGCCGATCGGCACCTCGGGCCTGCCATAGAACGTGTTGACGGCGTCCACGAACGGACCGGTGAGCGCGTTGTCCTTCGAGATCGTCACCGCGAGCAGGTTGCAGGCGCCACGGTCGGCGAGCGTGTGGCACATCGCCAGGGCGAGGACGTCATCGCAGTCGCCGGTGATGTCGGTATCGAAAATGACGCGCGGCACCATGTCCGCCGCCGCCGTGGGCCGCGACGGCATGATCGTGACCGACGCGGCGAGTGCGATGACACGGAGCAGGGCAGGGGGCATGATGTCGTGTCCCGGGGGATGCGGCGCGGTCCTGGAGCGACCGCGCGTTCGACCGCGGAGCGAGTATCGGTCACGTCCGGGCACGCGTCGACCGTCGCCCGGGGTCGCGAACTTGCCGCCGTCCGCCCGGGCAGTCCACACTCCGGCTCTCGCACGGGACATCCGGCCAATGCCTCTTCGCCTCTTCCGTCGTCTGCCGTGGGCAGTCGCGCTCCTCTCCCTGACGGCCTTGGCCGCGCCGCCCGGTGACGGCGGGACTCCGCAGGCGACGGCCGAAGGAAGCGCGCCGCTCGACGGTCGGGACGGTCGCGACCTCGCGCTGCGGCTCTTTCGTCCGGAGCCGCGGCTGCGCGTCGAGCGGCACCTCGTCGAACGGGCACGGTTTCCGGTGGTCGATGTCCACACGCATTTCGGCATCCGCTTCAAGGGGGATGCCGAGAAGCGGGAGGAGTACGTGGAGGTGATGGACCGCAACGGCGTCGCGGTGTGCGTGAGCCTCGACGGCGGCTGGGGCGACGCGATCGACGACCACGTGCGGTCGCTCGGCGAACGGCACCGCGACCGGTTCGTCGTCTTCGCCAACATCGATTGGCGCGGCCGGGGCCGCATGGACGAGCCGGCGACCTGGGACTGCCTGCGCCCGGAGTTTCCCCGGGTCGCCGCCGACATGCTCGCCGATGCCAAGCGGCGCGGCGCCGTCGGCGTGAAAATCTTCAAGGACTTCGGCCTCGTCTACCGCAACGGCGACGGGTCGGTGATCCGGGTCGACGACGAGCGGTGGGATCCCATCTGGCGGGCGTGCGGCGAGCTGGGGCTGCCCGTGCTCATCCACACGGCCGACCCGTCGGCGTTTTTCGAGCCGATCGACGCACGCAACGAACGCTGGGAGGAGCTGCACCGGCGACCGGAGTGGAGCTTTCACGGCCCGGGGTTCCCTCGCCGCGACGATCTCTTCGACGCCCGCAACCGGGTCGTCGCGCGGCATCCCGGCACGACGTTCATCGCCGCGCACATGGGCAACGACGCCGAGGATCTGGCGACCCTCGGTGAATGGCTCGATCGCTGGCCGAACCTCCACGTGGACATCGCCTCGCGGATCAGCGAGCTCGGCCGCCAGCCGTACACGGCACGGCGGTTTCTCGTGCGCTACGCCGACCGGGTGCTCTTCGCGACCGACGGCCCGTGGCCCGAGTCAAGGCTGCGGCTCTACTGGCGGTTCCTCGAGACCTTCGACGAGTACTTTCCGTACGCGGAGAACGCGTTTCCGCCGCAGGGCTTCTGGAACATCTATGGCGTGGGCCTGCCGGACGACGTGCTGCAGGCGATCTACCACGGCAACGCCGCGCGGCTCATTCCGGGCGTGCGCGAGCGGCTCGACCGCGCGGCGGCGCGGTGAAGGGTCGGGTGGTGTGAG